>CAYJHM010000005.1:7403-8337 GCA_964369935.1 uncultured Rikenellaceae bacterium | reverse complement strand
ACTTATACTCTTTATATATGTTAGATAGGTCACGTGCTTTTTGCTCCCACTCTTTGATATTAACATTTAAATCAGCAGACGGAACATCGTTAGCTACAACAGCCTCAAGTTTCTGCATATCTTTTAGCTTAGCCATCTCGCCCGAACGAGGATTCTGCATTAGAAATGCCTTTTTGCGTGCGTACATATTTGCTACCTGCTTGTAAGCCATATCAGACGCAGTCCAAAGAGTACGCTTTATATCATCAGCCGAACCGCTCTTAGCAATACGTCCTTGTGATATAGGTGAACCATACATAACATCCGAATTGCTGTCGTAGTTACCTAAAGCCATCTGCACGGTTGCCATGTTAGACTCGCTAGGAAGTTCTGTAACACTTATGATTGCACCATACGATGCAGTTACATTTACTCCCTTTATATTTGCTAGGTTGTAGTTTATATAGTATGGCTGCTCGTTACCAGGAAGAGTAAGACCACTCATATTTCTCTTTAACTCCTCTTGCATTGCGCCAAAGACTACTTTGTCGTTTAGTTGTGCCGAAGCCTCAAGAGCCAGTGGCAAAGCAAGAGCACACAATAATATCTTCTTTAAACTATTCATTGTTTTAAATTTTCTTTGGATTATTACTCTATTTTTTGATTGGTGTAGGAAGGATACGAGGAAGATCATCCGATTTATCCTTACGTTGAACCTCTATCTTTGTTACTAAGATAGTTGGAGAGATAGCTGTTACAGGGATAGAGCCCGACTCTGCACCACACATACCTGCAAATACCTCAGCTTTACCTCCTGCGTGCGCTATGTTCGAGAACATAGATAGTGGAGTACCAATCAGATTAACACCACGAACTAACTCGTCTGCACGTCCATCAGCATAGATTTTATAAACCTCTAGTGGCTTAACATCAAACGAGTTGATACCACCAGCAC
>CAYJHM010000005.1:0-7393 GCA_964369935.1 uncultured Rikenellaceae bacterium | reverse complement strand
AACCTCCAGTCACCTCTTTAAAGAAGAATCCAAACTCTTTCTTCTGCTTTTTAATCTCAGCAATTAGAAGTTTGCGTAGCTCAGCATCGCTTTTGTGATTATTAGTCTCGATAATAAGGTTAGATTGACGAGATACAGGATCGTAGTGAGACATAGCTCTTGCGTGACCATTACTTGCAGGGAAGTTATCTATCGGAGTACGAGTCATTAAGAAATCGTTCATTTTACCATTCTTAACAACGTGAACACGCTCGCCAAGGATACCCTCATCATCATATTTGTAGTAGCCATTTAAATCTTCGCCTACATACTTTTTTAGTGTTGGGTCGTCGTACACATTCATTGCAGCCGGAAGAACAAACTCGCCTACCATCTTCTTGAATGTTTGACCATCGCTATCATCTTTCATTCTACGACCTTCGATACGGTGACCGAAAATTTCGTGGAAGAATACACCACTAGCCTCGCCCGATAGAAGAGCTGGTCCAGTGAATGGGTCTACTAGCGGAGCATTACGTAACTCAACAAGCTTCTCGTAGATACCCTGTGCATCAGCCATTAACTTCTCTTGGCTTGGTAGATCTTGTGGGTCATAAGCAAAGTAAGATAGATATAGAGGTAGCTCCATACCATCTTCTGCCTTAATAGTAGCACTAACCATTAGGCGAGTGTAAGGTAGATTTTGAACAATCTCACGACCATCAGTATCAATGAAATAACGACGCTCGATTAGGTAAGATACGTTAGCCGAGTTTTCGATAATGTCGTTGTTATACTTAAAGATAGTGGTCACCTCGTTCAAGCGCTTAGCCCACTCAGCCATATCAAGCGAATTAATATCTGTTACCATAGGAGCCTCGTAATACTTCTCCACTTTAGCAGTTGTGTAAGCAGGCGATTTATCTGAATTCTCAACACTTGTACTCTCTTTAGTTTTTGTGTTGTGGTATTGAGATAAAGCTGTCTCGTATCTACCTTTTGTTTGTAACCAGATAGCTTGGCGTATAGCCTCCTCACCTAAAACGGTGTCGTCGATAGGTAGTTGAGCAGTACTATTTCCACCCATAGGGAACTTCTTAAAGTTGTCTAGTTCCATATTTCCTAAGCGGATTTGAGGAACTAAAATACGATTTTGGCTGTAACCTTCGCCAATTAGCGAACCGTAAGCAGATGATACACTCCACTGCTTTGAATCAACAACCCTATAACTCATTAGGTAAGGCGCCATCTCCTTACTCTTTAACTCTTGAAATTGCGTATTTAACTCTGAACGCAGCAGATTCAGTAACTTATCGCCCTCCTGAGCAAATAAGTTGCCGCTAATTGTCATAAGCATAAAAATGCTTGCCAATACAACTTTTAGTTTCATATTTTTATTAAATTTAATTTTGGGTACACTGCACCCTTGGACATTGATTTTGTATATTAGATTTCACCATCAGGTGACTATTTAAGGCACTATAAAATTATCTCATACGCAATTAATCTGTAATCTTTATTCGATTCTAGGTTGCAAAGTTATTAATTTTTTGGTGTAAATCAAAGTATTTTTATCGTTTTTTTAAATATAGGTATAAAAAGATATTAATAATCAGCATGTTTTATACATTCCCTGCTACTAATTCTAATAACGAACTAATACCAAACTCTATTGCCTTGCTATCGGCATAAAAACGCGAAGTATGAGGGAGTGCTACCTCATTGTTGCCATCTGGCATAACACCTAAGCGGTAATATACTGAGGGATATAGCATTGAAAAGTTCGAAAAATCGTCTGAGGTCATTCGTATAGGTAAAATGTATATTTTATCTGAACCAAATTTTTTTGAAAATATAGAAATAACCCTACTAGTGAGTGCTAAATCGTTATAAATTGGAGGGTAGCCATCGGTAAAAGTTACCCTGCTTAATGGCGATAATCTCTTAACTACTTCGATAACTCTATTTTTCAAAATTTCCCTCTGCTCTATGCTCATAGCACGAAGAGTCCCTTTGATTGCTCCTTTTTCAGGGATAATATTTGTGCTTCCCATAGCTTCTATGTGCCCAATGGCAACTAACGAAGTGGTGCTCTCCTCTGATAACTCCCTAACGGCTGCTATAATATTAGCTATATCGCTAATAGTGTTGTCGTTCGCTGGTGTTAGAGCTGCGTGCCCACCTCTACCAACAATCTCGATACGAAGCTCGGTGGTTGAGGCCATATACTCGCCTTCCCGTATGCCAAAAGAGCCTACTGCCATATCATGGGCAGTGTGAAGTGCGTATGCTGCTTTAATATTAAACTGATTTAATACCCCACTTGCTAAAACTAACGAGGCCCCTCCAGGCGAACACTCCTCGCCAGGTTGAAATAGTGCTATTACTCTGCCACTAAATAGATTACGGTTATTGTGTAGCCAAACTATCACACCTAGTAGTACAGCAGTGTGTATATCGTGCCCGCAAGCGTGCATAGCTCCATTTGTTGATGAGTAGCTTAAACCGCTCTCTTCAATAATAGGGAGCGCATCAATATCTGCCCTTAAAAGTATATCTTGTTTATCGCTATTTAGCCTTTGCCCCTCGATTACTGCTATTAATCCAGTATTGGCAACTCTTTGGCTAGTTATGCCATAGCTTTTGAGTTCGTTCTCGATGAACGAACATGTTGCCCACTCCTCGAAAGATAATTCGGGGTTAGCGTGCAAGTGATGTTGCACCTCGATGGCTCTATTTATTAGCTCTTGAAATGTCATTTAATCTATTTTGTCTATCCTCACCTTAAACAGTTTAGGCCAATTTTTACCAGTTAGATATATGCTCTTATCTTTCGGGTTGTATGCTATACCATTTAGCACATCAGTAGACGAGTCGTATTCGTTGCCCTTAAGCAGCCCACTAGCATCTACTACACCTACAACAGCACCACTTTTAGGGTTAATACGTACTATTCTATCTTCGGTGTAGATATTTGCCCATATCTCGCCATTAATCCACTCGAGCTCGTTCAGGTTAGTCTCCGTATTTTCGCCATTTAATACCTCAAGCCTATCTACCTGCTTGAATGTTTGGGCATCAAGAATATATATATACTGCGAACCATCTGTCATATATAATAGTTTACCATCGGTTGTTAATCCCCAACCCTCGCTGCTGTAATGTTTTTCGCCTATCTTTTCAAGGGTGTTAGCATCGTAAATTAAACAAATACCTTCACGCCAGGTGAGTTGATAAAGTTTATCGCCCACAACGGTTATACCCTCGGCAAAGAGATGGCTAGCTAAATTAACACGCTTAATAATGCGCATAGATGGGAACTCCTGAATCTGTATGAACGATTTGCCATATTCGCCACTACTCTCGATAAGCCTGTCTCCCCTAAATTCAAGCCCCTGAGTATAGCTTAACTTCTCGTGTGGGTAATTGGCAATAGCAACAGCTTTGTAACGTAATGCGTCTTTAGCAGGTGTAACCATATAACGCCCTAATGTGGTGCTCTTACTTCGCCCTTTAGTGTTGAACCCCTCTATTTTATAGTTTATAAGCCCCACTCGGCTATCTTCGTTAGTTAGTATAACCCATTTGCCTCCAACACTAGGGGAGCCAACAATCTTATTATTGATATATAACACAACCGAATCAATTGAACCGCTTGGTTGATACTCAATAACAACATCCTCTCCTTGCTTTACACTTTTGGGTGCCTTGACCTTTAATTTTGGGGTGTCGGTAACTGTCACATCGTTAAGTGTGCTCTTAGTTCCGCTCTTCGATACATTTTTCGCTTCATTCTTTACGCTATTCCCACCACATGCAATCAGAACGGTGAGGAAAATATAGGCATAAACTCTCCGTTTCATATTTTTACTATTTAATATCTTCAATAAAGTATCTTATTTTTTGCTCACTACCTTTCGAACAGATAAGTAGAGCTTTATCATTATCAACTACAATATAATCCTTCAATCCCTCGATAATGGCTACTTTCGAACTGCTTATTCTAATAATAGAGTCTTGAACATCATAACAGTTAGTGCGTTCGCCTACAATCGAGTTGTTGTTGCTGTCCTTATGCGAATTCTCGAAAAGAGAGCCCCACGTACCTATATCACTCCACCCAAAATCGGCAGGATGAACATATACATTATCAGATTTTTCCATTATTCCATAGTCAATCGATATATTTTCGCATTTAGGATATGCCGAGTTAATAAACTCCTGCTCGGAAGGTGTGTTATAGTGCTGCTCACCCTCTCCTAGTGTAGTATAAAGCTCCTCTTGATACTTCTCGAAAGCCGACATTATACCCTTTACGCTCCAAATGAATATGCCCGAGTTCCATAGAAATTCGCCACACTCAACAAATGTGCGCGCAAGCTCTAACGATGGTTTCTCGGTAAAAGTTTTAACCTTTACAATCGAGTCGCAAATATTCTCTACTTGAATATATCCATATCCTGTTTCAGGACGTGATGGTTTAATGCCAATGGTCATAAGTTTATTATTTCCATCAACCGCCTCAAGCGAGGTGTTTATTACCCTAGTAAACTCTCTTTCGCCAGTAACCAGATGGTCTGCTGGCGTGATAACCATATTAGCATCAGGATTAATAGCCTTAATCCTATTGGCAGCATATAGTATGCAAGGAGCTGTATTTCTTCTGCACGGTTCGCACAGTATCTGATTATCTTTCAGTTCGGGAATCTCTCTTTTAACCAGTTCGAAATATGCAGCGTTGGTCATAACAAGGAAATTCTCGGTTGGAATTTCAGACGTAAAACGCTCGTATGTTTGACGAATAAACGATTTACCCATACCCATAACATCAACAAACTGCTTTGGGCACTCCGAGGTGCTCATAGGCCAAAAACGGCTACCTACACCACCTGCCATTATCACACAAAAATTATTCTCTCGTTTCATTGTTAAAATATTTATAATTTATAACCACCTTTTTCTCTTTAAGTAAACGTATGTTAAGGTGGCGGTTAATATCATTAATAGTATAGTTATAGAATAGCCATAAGGCGAACGCAGCCCCGGCATATTTGCAAAGTTCATTCCATAGATACTAGCAATAAGTGTAGGTGGCATAAAGAATACCGACACAATGGTAAATATCTTGGTTATATTATTTTGCTCGATATTGATAAGACCCATAGTGGTATCTTGAAGATAATCAAGCCTGTTGAGATTAAAATCGGCGTGAGATAATAACGACCCAATATCCTTAACCATAATAGTAAGTCTTGGGTATATATCATTCGGAAACCTATCCGAACGTAAGATACTAGATACAACTCTTTGACGGTCAAAAATATTCTCTCGTAGAATCATACACGAATCTTGCAGTGTATTAATGGTTCGTAGGGTGTCGGCATCAACGCTTGTATCAACCGATAGATGTTTGCTCATCTGTGATACCTTGCGCGAGGTTGCCTCAACCATATCGGCATCCATATCAATACGAGCCTCAAGAATAGACATCAAGATATGTGCCCCAGTAGGGTAGCTGGCAAAATTTACCTGTAATCTTTTGGCCGCCTCGTTAAAGGTACGAAGCTCGCACCCTCTCTCGGATATAAGAACTCCGTCGCTAATAACAAACGATACAGCCTCGATATCGTATGCGTTATTGTCGGCAAGAAGAAAGTTAGTGTTACAAAAAACCGCCTTCTCGGTCTCCGAGTAGCGTGATGAACTCTCAATCTCCTCAATCTGTTGCTGAGTTTGAAGGCTTAACTCCATAAACTCCTCCACGCTCTTACGCTCTTTTAGTGATGGGTTGATCATATCAATCCATAGAATATCATCATACCCCAACTCGTCGAAGAGTTTTAGGTCTGCATCACGTACAATTTTATTGTAAGATTTTAGATATATTGTAATCATTGTAATATCCCTTTTGGTTAATTAATAGTAAAAAAAGTTACTTTAAATTATTAACCTTTTGGGGAGGAAAATTCCATGCTTTTAAGAAGTGCAGCCTTATTTAAAAATAGCTCTATTGCTTGTAGTTTATCGCTATTAAGCGAGTACTCGATATAGTTGGTAAGATAATCGTAAGCGCAATCTTTATCAATTAAGCTCACGCGCTCGTTAATGGCCTCTTCTATATGCGAAATGCCATAATTAAGAGCACTATCAAGCATAGATATAGCGTTACTAGAGGTGCCCTTACGAGCCACCCATACAGCAAACACAAATGGGAGCGATGTTAAATCCCACCATGCAGCAGCCAAATCGTGATTATATTTAAACGAGTGCTCTAAAGAGAATACCTTATCGCCAATGGTTAAATACCCCTCTCCATACTTGGGTGATAGGGTAGATGAGCCATATTCAAATGCGTGGAAACGTGGCGAAATACCCCACAACTCTCGGCACAAGATACGAACAAGCATTGCCGAAGTTCGTGAATCTTCGTCAAGGTATATATCTGTTATTTCGTTAAGGGGTGTATCTGAAAGAAGTTCAACGCTACGCACCTTTTTACAGGCAGAGATAGAGTAGTTAGTTACAATATCAACATTATCGAGCCATAAAAGCGATGCAATAGGAACAATTGCTATATCGCACGAACCATTAGTTAGGTTCTCAACACATTTCGAAGGTGTATCCAATAGCATATCTACACCCAAAGATTGCCCTGCGTGTTTAATACCATAGACAAATGGTACTGCGTTGATATATGATATGGCACATACTCTCACCATAGCTCGGTCGCTCTTCCATAATTAATAAAATTTTGCTCTGCTTGCCAATAAGGTACACTTAGCACGGTGTAAAGATACGAAAAAAATACCAAAAAAACGAATTTTCAACCATTTAATTTAATTTTCAAGTGCTAATATGGATAAAAATGAGGTGTTGCGATTATTTTCTCTTAAAAAAATTTGCAGATACAAAAAAAAGAAACTATCTTTGTGGCTGAATTTACGGTGGGCGTAGTTCAGTTGGTTAGAATACCAGATTGTGGTTCTGGGGGTCGGCGGTTCGAACCCGCTCGTCCACCCCAAATGGGTTGTCTTAAAAAGGCAGCCCATTTTTTTGTAATATAGGGTTTTGCGAGGCTAATTCGCATATTTCTAGTTTAAGAGGGCTTTTTACATAAGCACGTCATCTGCGGCACATTCATAGGTTTTCTGAAGAGGATAACTCCTAATTTTTTTTGCTTGGTTTACTGTATATTGAGATAAACAAATATTATTGTCTGGGGAAATTGCGGATCGAATTTATGCACGTCATAGCTACCCTAAAACACACCATATAAGATGGGTTGTGAATATTATCTATTTTACGATGTACCTATATTGTTGAGTATTTCTACTGCTTATAGATATAGGTGTAATGGTACTTACTCCTGTATCTTTAAGTAGCAGAAATGCCAACAAGATAGGATGCAGCGTGA
>CAYJHM010000004.1:19689-29952 GCA_964369935.1 uncultured Rikenellaceae bacterium | reverse complement strand
AATTTAGAGGAGATAATAGATAACTCGAATGGGGCTACAAGGGTGATAGTAATAACCGATAATCCACAAAAGAGGCTAGAGGAGCTAACCTCGGGTTTTAAGCAGATTATTGCAGCGGGGGGCTTAGTTCAACATAGCAATGGCGATTCGCTTTTTATTCTTAGGCGTGGCATATGGGATTTGCCTAAAGGGAAAATTGATGTTGGAGAGTCGATTGCCGAGTGTGCTATAAGAGAGGTTAGCGAGGAGACAGGTTTGCGTGGAGTGTCGATTGTAGGCGAACCCTATGTTACATATCATATTTATAATACTTATGGCCCGTGGGAGATAAAACAGACCCATTGGTATAGAATGGTAGTTGAGGATAGCGAGCAGGGGGAGATAACATCTTTGGCAAACGAGGAGGAGATAACAGAGTTGAGATGGTTTAGTGCTATTGAGGCGGTTTTTATTTCACATAAGAGCTACTCTACAATAAAAGAGGTGATAGATAGATTTATTATATAATTAAACAGAAAAACAATGAGAAAATTTGCAACTGCATTTATTGCGACTCTACTATTGTCGCAAAGTGCTGGGCACCTACTAGCCCAAACAGTAGGAGTGGGAGGTACCACGCCAGCTATCCCTGCTATGACGCAGCAAGAGAAGGAGGCGAAGTTACTAACCCCTGAGGTGATGTTAAAGATGCGTCGTTTAGGTGGGGCAGCTCTTTCGCCTGATGGTAAAACAATGGTCTATTCGGTAGGTGTTCAGAATGTAGAGGGTAACTCTACTTATAGTAATATTTTTGCTATAAACGTAGCTTCAAAATTAGAGATGCCGCTAACTGAGGGTATGGGTAAAAATTTCTCGCCTACATTTAGCAGCGACGGTAAAACGATATACTATATATCAACAGCAAATAACGGTGCTCAACTTTGGAGTATGGATGTTGTGGGTAGTAACCCAACACAAATTTCGGATATCGAGGGGGGTATAAGTGGTTATAAAGTGTCGCCAAAAGGTGATAAAGTACTGTATGTACGTAGAGTAACAGTAGGCGAGGGTACACACGATGTGTATCCGAAGTTAGATAAAACAAAGGCACGTATCTACGATGATTTAATGGTTCGTCACTGGGATGCGTGGAATGATAACACATACCTACACCCATTTATTGCCGACCTAAATGATGGTAAATTATCTAATCACCGTGATATTATCCCTAACGAGGCGTGGGATGTTCCTACCTCTCCATATTTTAGTATGAACGAAATAACTTGGAATAATGCAGGTACGGTTGTAGCTTATACTGCTCGTAAACTTACAGGTACAGAGTTTACTTTAAGTACAAATACAGATATATTCCTATATGATGTAGCAACAGCTAAGACACGAAATATTACTGCTCCTATGCCAGGGTATGATAAATATCCAGTGTTCTCGCCAGATGATAAGAAGATAGCTTTCTCGTCTATGCGTCGTGCAGTAAACGAGGCAGACAAGAGCCGTTTAATGGTTTGGGATAGTGCAACAGGTAAATGTACCGATATGACTCCTAATTTCGACTATAACACATCGTCGTACCGTTGGGATGGAAACGATATCTATTTCCTATCTCCTATTAAGGGGGCAAAACAGATATGCAAAGTTACAATCAGCGGCAAGCGTAAAGGTCAAGTTACTGTTATAACAAAAGGCGATCACTCGATAGGTTCACTATTTGTTTCAAATAAAAAGTTCTTTGGCGATATGACTACCATATCTTCGGCTTCAGAGATAATAGAGGTAAATCGTAAAAATGGAAAAATTTCACCTCTTACATCTATTAATAGCTCTATTTATGATAATGTAACAATGGGAGAGGTGCAGAAACGTTGGATTAAGACAACCGATGGTAAAGATATGCTTACTTGGGTGATTCTTCCTCCTAACTTCGATGCTAGCAAGAAGTACCCAACATTATTATACTGTCAAGGAGGGCCTCAGAGTATGGTAGGAAATCAATGGAGCTACCGTTGGAATTTCCAACTTATGGCAGCGCAAGGATATATAGTTGTTGCTCCTAACCGTAGAGGATTACCAGGATTTGGTCAAGAGTGGTTAGATCAAATTTCAGGAGATTACAGTGGTCAGAATATTAAAGATTATTTCTCGGCTATCGACGAGGTGGCTAAAGAGCCTTGGGCAGACGAAACACGTCTTGGTTGTGTTGGGGCTAGCTACGGTGGGTACTCAACATTCTACATTGCAGGACATCACAACAAGCGCTTTAAAGCTCTAATATCGCACTGCGGAATGTTTAACTTCGAGAGTTTCTATCTTTCAACAGAGGAGCTATGGTTCCCAACAAACGACCTAGGTGGCTCGCCATATAGCGATAGCGAAGTGGCTAAGCGTTCGTATGCTAACTCGCCTCATAAGTTCGTTAAAAAATGGGATACTCCGATATTAATATTCGTGGGCGAGCAAGATTATCGTATTCCATACACTCAAAGTCTTGAGGCGTTCACCGCAGCACGACTAATGGGTATAGATGCACGTCTAGTGTCTTTCCCTGATGAGGCGCATCAAGTGTTTAAACCACAGAATGCACTACTATGGCATTCAGAGTTTTACAAATGGTTAGATAAGTACCTGAAATAATTAGGCTAATTCGCAAAACTTTAGTTCAATAAGGTTTTCCCATAAGCACGTCATCTGCGGCACATTCTCTCACTCGCAATCCTCAACGTACCGATGTACGCCTGCGGTTACTCGCAAGAGTAATGCACCACAGCTAACGCACTTATGAAAAAAGCGAACACTTTGGGCTCCGTTCAAAACAAAATATTCCCCCCATTTTTGAGGTAAATCTCAAAAATGGGGGGAATGTTTTTCTTGCTATTAAATTGGTATTTGATTCTTGCCTTGAAATATTCGTCCGATAACTGATTTAAAACTTCTTCTGAATCGCTTGAAGGGGGATTTATCGTGCCAGCTATGGTTACATAGGTGTGCGGCAAATGAACGCGAACTAACTAATCTTCTATTTCCTGCTACATAATACGAGGGGTATATTGTCACCGAATCAAGTTTCTGTTCAATATCTCGGTACTTAAACCCAATTTTGTGAGCTTCTGAAATATATAGTTCGGGGGCTATAACCTTGTCGAAATAACTTCCATCCTCTAGAATAAAGTGCCTATCTGAGTACGAATCAAGAATCTGCTTGATAAACGGGTTCCCTGCTTCGGCAGCGAAAAATGCCGCCTGAATACCAAATCCAGGAACACCACCTTCGCCTATTTTATTCCCTTCGCTATCTACTCTTCCTGTGCCATGCTCCTTGTACACCTTAGGGTAGTGTTCGATAAACATAACAGCCGAGTTATTTAAAAATTTATCGAATTTTTTGCGTATAAATATATCTGAATCCATATACACACCACCTTCGGTATATAGGGCATATAAACGAATTACGTCGGCGGCAAATGCCCACTTACGAGCAGTTAGTGCCTCTTTAACAAAAGGAATATCGGTTGCAAGAGCCATATCATAGCTCCATATTTTGATGTTATAATCAGGAAGATGCCTCTTCCAACTATCAATACATCTGGCTATCAGTATTGGGTAGTCGTCACCACTGAACCAGCATAAGTGAATAGTCTTCGGAATAGTTACACTCATTTCTAATATAAGTTTTAGTGGTTTTATGCTAAATTACTGTTATATAAAGTAGTATTGAAGCATTTTGTATTAACATAATCAAATGATAATACGCCACATGTATACACTATAATTATTTGTGGCAACAAATATAACTCATTTTTCTAAATTAAACAAACATTATATCAATATTGTAACATTATTGTCTTCGGTAGTGGATAGATGATTTGCTGCTTGTTGGCGAAAAATATAGGCAGCCTCGCTCCAAGCGTATGATATCTCTACCTTACCAAGGATAGGGTTTCCATTCTCATCGTTGTATGGATTGGTTGATTCGAACTCGCTAATATCAAATTCGTAATTTCTTACTTTGATGCTTTTCATAATTAGGTGTAATATTTATTTGTAAAATCAAATTTATAACTTATAAACGGAGAATTATCAAGGTTATTACTATGATTCACTTTTTTTGTGTAAATATTTATAATTTAAAAAAAAATCACTATATTTGCAGTTTGCAAAATCTATGAAATAAAAATATTAATTAATATATGAAAAAGTTTAAAGAGTATAAGAGATTAGATTTATCGTTAGTGAATAACGAGGTGCTTAACTCATGGAAAGAGTCGGGGACATTTAACAAGAGCCTTGAGGAGCGTGAAGGTTATCCAGAGTTTGTATTTTACGAAGGACCACCTTCGGCTAACGGTACCCCAGGGGTGCACCATGTAATGGCTCGTACTATTAAGGATGCTATTTGTAGGTACAAAACGCAGAAAGGTTTTAGGGTAGAGCGCAAAGCGGGTTGGGATACCCACGGATTACCTGTTGAGCTAGGTGTAGAGAAAAAGTTAGGAATAACAAAAGAGGATATTGGTAAAACAATAACCATTAATCAATATAACGAGGAGTGTCGTACCGAGGTGATGAAGTACACAGCTCAATGGGAAGATTTAACTGATAAGATGGGTTATTGGGTAGATATGAATAAACCATATATTACCTACAAGAACGAGTATATTGAAACTTTATGGTATCTTCTTAAACAGCTATACAATAAAGGTCTATTATATAAGGGTTACACTATTCAGCCTTACTCGCCAGCAGCAGGGACAGGTCTATCTAACCACGAGTTGAACCAGCCAGGTTGCTATCGTGATGTGAAAGATACAACCTGCGTTGCTCAGTTTAAGATGGTACGTAACGAGGTAAGTGAGAGATTTTTCGAGGGTGTTGAGGGTGATATTCATCTTCTTGCCTGGACAACTACTCCGTGGACTCTACCATCGAATACAGCTTTAGCTGTTGGCCCTAAGATTGAGTATGTTAAGGTTCGTTCGTTTAACCCATATAACCTTAACCCTATCACGGTTATAGTTGCTAAGCCTTTATACTCTAATTTCTTCCCTAAGAAGAACGAAGAGTTAACAATGGAGGAGTTCAGTGGTGATGCTAAACGTATTCCGTTTGAGGTGGTGGGTGAGTATCTAGGTAGCGAGCTAGCTGGCATCTCGTACGAGCAGCTACTTCCGTGGATTAAACCTATGGGTGATGCCTTTAAAGTTATAACAGGTGAGTTTGTTACAACCGAAGATGGTACTGGTATAGTTCATATTGCTCCTACCTTCGGGGCAGATGATGATAGGGTAGCTAAGCAGGCAGGTATTGCTCCACTTATTCTTGTAGATAAAGCTCTAAAACAACATCCAATGGTTGATAGGGCTGGTAAATTTTATAAGATAGAGGATTTAGATGATAATTTTGTTGCCGAGTGTGTTAATGTTGAGGGGTATTCTGCCTATGCAGGCCGTTTTGTAAAAAATGCTTACGACGAAGCTCTTACCGATAATGATATTTCGCTTGATGTGGATATCTGTATGGAGCTTAAAATGAATAATAAGGCATTCCGTATCGAGAAGCACACACATAACTATCCGCACTGCTGGCGAACAGATAAACCAGTACTGTACTATCCGCTTGATTCGTGGTTTATACGTACAACAGCGGTAAAAGATAGATTGTTAGCCCTTAACGAGACCATTAATTGGAAGCCTCAATCTACGGGTAGTGGTCGTTTTGGTAAGTGGTTAGAGAATCTTGTAGATTGGAATCTTTCTCGTTCGAGATATTGGGGAACTCCTCTGCCTATATGGGCAACCGAGGATTATTCGCAATTAAAGTGTATAGGTAGTGTTGCAGAGTTGAAAACTGAGATTGAGCGTTCGGTTGAGGCTGGTTTTATGACCTCTAATCCGTTGTCGCAATTTGTTGATGGTGATTTAACAGAAGAGAACTATCAAATATTCGACTTACACCGCCCTAATGTAGATGATATAGTGCTTGTTTCAGATAGTGGCGAGCCAATGCACAGAGAGAGTGATTTGATTGATGTATGGTTCGACTCAGGAGCTATGCCTTATGCTCAAATGCACTATCCATTTGCTGTAACCGAGGAGGAGTTTGCTACAAGATTCCCAGCCGATTTTATTGCAGAGGGGGTTGATCAAACTCGTGGTTGGTTCTTTACTCTACATGCGCTATCTACTATGCTGTTCGATTCGGTAGCGTTTAAGAATATTATATCTAATGGTTTAGTGTTAGATAAGAATGGTAATAAAATGAGTAAACGCTTGGGTAATGGCGTTGATCCGTTTGAGGTGATTGACAAGTATGGTGCCGATGCTGTTAGATGGTATATGATTTCTAATTCGCAACCATGGGACAATCTGAAATTTGATATTGACGGTGTTGATGAGGTACGTCGTAAATTCTTCGGTACACTATATAACACATATAGTTTCTTTGCTTTATATGCTAATGTAGATAGGTTTACAGGCAACGAGCAAGAGGTGCCTGTAGAAGAGCGCCCAGAGATTGATAGATGGATAATGTCGCTTCTTAATACTCTGGTTAAGGATGTTACTAAATCGATGGAGAACTATGAAACAACACCAGCAGCACGTGCTATTGCCGAATTTGTTGATGAGAATTTATCTAACTGGTATGTTCGCCTAAACCGTAAGCGTTTCTGGGGTGGCGAGATGACAAAAGATAAGTTGTCGGCATATCAAACTCTTTATACTTGTCTAAAGGTGGTGGCTCAGCTGTCAGCTCCTTATGCTCCATTCTTTGCCGAGAGGTTATTTAACGATTTAACATCTAGCGAGCAGAGTGTTCATATTGCCGCTTATCCTACATTTAACGATGGGTTAATCGATTCTTCACTTGAAGAGCGTATGGCAATAGCGCAGAGGGTATCTTCTATGGTATTAGCTCTACGTCGTAAGGTCAATATCAAGGTGCGTCAGCCGCTAACAAAGATGTTGATACCTATTCTTGATGCAACACTTAAAGATAAAGTTGAGGCTGTACGCGAACTTATCTTATCGGAGGTGAATGTTAAAGATATTGAGTATATTGTTGATACTGTTGGGGTGTTAGTTAAGAAGATAAAGGCTAATTTCAAGACCCTAGGGCCTAAGTATAGCAAGCAGATGAAGCAAATTAGCGCAGCTATAGCATCATTTACTCAGCAGCAGATAGCCCAAATCGAGCAGGATGGTATTTATACCCTTGAAATAGATGGTAACAGTTATCCTATCGAGCTGGTTGATGTTGAGATAACCTCGGAGGATATACCAGGTTGGTTAGTTGCTAGCGAGGGTAAACTAACGGTTGCTCTAGATATCAATATTACTGAAGAGTTAAAGAGTGAAGGTATAGCTCGCGAGCTGATTAATCGTATTCAGAATCTGCGTAAGAGTTCAGATTTCGAGGTGACGGATAAAATTAATGTTATTATTCAGAGCAACGATCTTACTGATTCTACTATAAAAAAACACAGTGAGTATATTTCTTCACAAACTTTAGCAGCATCAATTATAGTTTCGGAAAGTGTAACTGGGGGTGAAATTATAGAGATAGATGAAAAAAATATTGAAATATTTATAACAAAAGCACAATAATTGCAAAAAATTTATTATCTTTGCTTTTATTATTAGCGAAAAGCTAAGTTCTTTTAAATAAAACAGTAAAAAAGTTAGTTATGAGTACAGATATTAAAACACGCTACTCTGATGAGGAGTTAAAAGAGTTTAAAGAGATTATTTTGGCTAAATTATCTAAGGCGCGAGAGGATTACGAGTTGCTAAGAGCCACAGTGAATCACACTGGTGGTAATGGTACCGACGACACATCGCCTACCTTCAAAATACTTGAAGAGGGTGCTGCAACTCTGTCGAAAGAGGAGTCGGGTCGTCTTGCTGAGCGCCAAATGAAGTTTATTAAGTACTTAGAGGCTGCACTTGTGCGCATCGAGAATAAAACTTATGGTATTTGTAGAGTAACAGGCCAGTTGATAGATAAAGAGCGTTTAAAGATTGTTCCTCACGCAACTCTATCGGTTGAAGCGAAGATGAGCGGGGCGAAATAATCCTAAAAAGTTTTTGTAAACATTATACAGCTACCCCCATAAATTAACTAGTTAATTTATGGGGGTAGCTGTATGTTTTTATTTACAAAAGCAATAAATTTTCAATAAAAATAGCGTATTTGTTGAAAAAACTATTATCTTTGTAATCATAACACATCATAACACAAGGGGGCTACATAAAAGTAGTTTTATAATATGTATAGTATATTTGATAGCAAAGTTAAGCACGGCACATTAGCAATTGAGCGTGAGGAGCACTTTAATAGTGTTTATATGCTCTATTATAATGAGCTATATCGCTTTGCTTACCATTATGTAATGTGTCCTCATGCCGAAGATATTGTTCAAGATGTATTTTTAAAGTTATACGAAAAGTCCTATACAATAAAAGATTCGTCGCATCTTAAATCATATCTTTATTCAGCGGTAAAAAATCGTTGTATCGATTATATGCGAAAGTTGAAAATCGAGGATGCCAAGCGTCAAAAGTTAATTGAGGTGTTTGTTTATTGCGAAGATCCACTAGGCGACACGGAAGAGTTTGATACAGTTGAGAAACTTAATCAGCTAATTAATATACTGCCCGAGCAACAACAGAAGATTCTTCAGCTTAAAGCCGAGGGGAAAGAGTATCATGAAATAGCCGAAATTTTAAATATCTCTTCTGGTACGGTAAATATCCACGTATCAAGGGCTTATAAGACTTTAAGGGGTAAAGTCTATCTCACTATTTTTATATCATTATAAAAAAAAATGTTTTTCTTGTATATGTAAATCGTACTTTCATCGTCTTAGTTATAATAGTCGTCCCTTAAAAAGGTCAATTAATATTTGTTTTCAAATTTTGCAATATTTTCAGACAAAATATCATTGTATTTCTCTGATTATTAATGCTAAGGCTCCTTTTAAAGGGACGACTATTTAAACAGAGAGAGTATGATTGATTGGAGCATAATAAAAAAAGTAGTAGACAAAAAGGCTAATCGTAGCGAACAGCAAATGTTTGAACAATGGCTCAACAAGTCGCCTAAGCATAGTAGTTATATGCAAGAAATTTATAACTACTATAATCAGGCGGATAGGGGGTTTATTCCCAAAAATAACTCCGAGTTACAGGCAAGACTTGATGCACTTAAGCATAGTGTGCAGCGGAAGCGGCAAAGTTCGGCTAAGAGGCGATTTATTACTGTTACTGCTGTGTCGGCAGCGGTATTACTATTTATTTCATTTATTATATTTAATAACACTCAGCCACCTCAATCATTGGTTGCTGAATTGCCTGTGCCCGTTGAGCCTATCGGTAATATAACCGATAAGGTTACTATTGTGGTTGAGGGTAAAGAGTATGATGTAGAGAGTGATAATACTGAGATAGTATCGGCTGTTAAGATCAATAATTCAACCCTAACTTATTACAATACAATTTCAACTAGTGATGCTCCTGCCAAAATAGAGTATCACACCCTAAAAGTACCAAGCGGTAAAGATTTTCGTTTGGTACTATCCGAGGGGAGCGTGGTATGGTTAAATGGTAATTCCGAGTTGCGATTCCCTACTCATTTTGCCGAAGATGCTCCAAGAGTAGTTGAACTAAAAGGTGAAGGTTATTTCGAGGTGTCGAAGAGTGACATTTCGCAGTTTATCGTAAACACGAGTAATGATGTTTGTGTAAAGGTGTACGGTACAAAATTTAATATTAATGCTTATAGTAGCGAAGCTGTACATACAGTTTTGCTGTCAGGCTCGGTGTCGGTAACAGCAAGTGAGGGCGGTAATGAGGTGTTTGTTACCCCTAATCACGTAGCAACAGTTCAAGAGAATGGCGATATCAAGTTAGCCGAGTGTGATGCGTCAGACTATACCCTATGGATGCAGGGAGTGCTACTATTTGAAAAATCAACACTACACGAAATATTCCAGCGATTAGCTGATATATATAGTATCAAGGTTGTTTGGGAGAGTGAGGAGTACAAAAATGAGATTTTCTATACTAAAGTACCAAAAACTACTGATATTACAACTATAATCGAAGCGATTAATCGAATCGAGAAGGCCGAGTGCAGATTAGAACACAACACCGTATATATAAAATAATTATTAATTAAACTTTTGTATGATGAAACATTATCCAACCAATGATAAGAGAGGTTACATTAAAGTAACAATACTCTCTTTGTTGCTAGCAATTTTGCCAATGCTAT
>CAYJHM010000004.1:0-19679 GCA_964369935.1 uncultured Rikenellaceae bacterium | reverse complement strand
GACAATAGATTATCTACTAAAAAATATTAGTAAATCAACACTAGACAGTTCTATTACCGAGGGGCTATTAGAAACCAATATTAATATAGAGGTTGAGAATGCTACTCTAGTAGAGTTGTTTGATGAACTTCAGAGTCAGTGCGATTTAGATATTTTTTTATCTTATGCCGAGAACGATATTAAGCATATGAAACCCATAACTCTAAAGGTTGTGAAACAGAGTGTTAAAAGTGTGCTTGATAAGGTTTTTGCTGAAAATAATCTAGGATACACAATAACTGGGAATATAGTATCGGTAAAGGTAGCCCCAACACAAAAGGTTCAACAAAATAATCCAATCCAGATTAAAGGTAAGATTATAGATGAGGATGGTAACCCAATAATAGGTGCTACTGTGCTAGTTGAAGGCACATCAATAGGATCAATTACCGATATTAATGGCGATTTTATGTTCCGTGCCGTGATAGGTGCAAAGATAGTTGTATCATTCGTAGGTTATCTTGATGCATCAATAGTAGCTACTGGCGAACCTCTAACTATTACTCTAAAGGCCGATGATATGGCAGTAGAGGATGTTGTAGTAACTGGTTATCAGGTATTATCAAAAGAGCGTGTTACAGGTGCGTTTTCATCTATTGGCGAGGAGAAATTAAACGAGAGGATTACAACAAATATAGTAGATAAACTAGATGGATTAACTTCTGGTTTACAGATAGATAAAGATAATAAGATAACGATTCGTGGCTCGAGTACACTTTATGGTAACTCCGAACCACTTATTGTAGTAGATGGTTTCCCTATCAGTGGTGATATATCAACAATCAACCCCGAGGATATAGCCTCTATCTCGGTACTTAAAGATGCATCTGCGGCATCGATATGGGGAACACAAGCAGCCAATGGAGTAATTGTTATAACTACAAAGCAAGCCAAGCTAGGCGAGGGTGTTCAGATTGATGCTTCGTATTTCACAACCATCGAATTAAAACCTGATGTTGATGATTTGCAATTGATGAATAGCTCTCAACTAATTGATATGAAGTTAGAGTATTTTAATCGCTCGGGTACGGAGGGGTGGATTTCAGGTATCGATTTTGCCGATGCTAATAATGTGTTTGCAGAGTTCGGTAGTTTCGACCCTTTGCAGTATGCTTATGCACGTTACAAATCGCCAATGGTTCCAACGGCGTTGAAATATAGCGAGAGTCAATATAATGCCGAAATAGAGAGGTTAAGAGGGGTTAATGCTTTCGAACAGTACTCTAATTTGTTATTAAGGAATGCTGTTAAGCATAAAGCAAATGTCTCGATACGTCATAGTAGCGAAAGTAATTCGTTTATCGGTTCGTTTGCGTATGATGGAAATAAATCGAATGCCGTAGGTAATTCGGATAGTAGGTTTATAGTGAATCTTAAAAATAGCCTTAAGATAAGCCAAAAATTATCGCTAGATTTAGGGGCAAATATTGTGTATCAGATGGATAAAGCCAATGGAATAGGAATTGGCTATTTTACAGGTCAAGGGAATGTTCCATATAACGAGATAGTTGATGATAATGGCGATTTGGTATATGGTTACTCTAATAATATCTTTTTAAAAGAGCAGCACGAGGCTATGGGTATAGATTACAGTACCAATGTTGTTAATCAGGTTAATAATAATGATAACTCTTCTTTTGGAATCTCCTCTAGGTTGCAGGGGGCGCTGAGATATGAAATAATTAAGGGGCTTACATTATCAACGAAGTTTCAATACGAAAAGAACTATAATGTTAATAAGTCGCACTACTCAACCGAGAACGAAACTTGGAAAAAGAATCTGAGCGATTCGTATGTTAATGGAGAGTATCAAATACCTTACGGAGGTGTTATGTCGAAGACTTTTACTGATAATAATGCTTGGTCGTGGAGGAATCAGCTAGATTTTTATAGAGAGATAAATGAAATTCACGAGATAACAGCAATTGCAGGAGTAGAGGCACGCCAAACTATATATGAATTAAATAGTTCGAGCATCTATGGCTACGATGAACAGACAGCAAACGGTGTCCCTATCGATGTGTTAGGTTTTTCGAATGGTACGATTTGGGGCAGAACAGGAATGTCTCTTTATGTTACAACAGGTTCGCTTTATCCTGTGGTTGTGTTAAATGATATGAGAGAGAGATCGTTCTATTTCAATGGTTCGTATGCCCTGAAAGGTCGATATAACCTAACGGGTAGTTACAGGCTTGATCAGGCTAGTTTGTTTGGTGTTAGTGTGAGTGCAAAGAATAATCACCTATGGTCGTCGGGTACTAGTTGGAATATGCACAAAGAGGAGTTTATTAGTAGTATAGCGTGGATAGATCGCTTAATTGTACGAGCAACATATGGTGTAAACGGAAATAGGCCAGCTTCAAATAATACAGCATTCTTAACAGGCGAGGTGAATATAGGTACGGGGCAGAATCATATGCCACCAGGTATGAAGTACATTAATTTAACTAATCCATCTAACCCCAATCTGAAATCCGAAAAGACCTACACACTTAACTTTGGAGTAGATTTTTCGTTATTCGATTCTAGGCTATCGGGTAGTATTGATTTATATAACAAAGATTCGAAAGATTTGATAGCACCTCTTGCTAATGATCCAACAAATGGTTGGGCTTCAATGTTTGTTAATTATGCTAGTATGGTTAATCAAGGGATTGAGCTGAGTTTGGCTGGAACAGTAGTAAGAAAGCAAAACTTTAATTGGGATGTTAATTTAAATTTTACTTATAACAAAAACGAAGTTACTAATGTTGCAACATCACCGCAGTTTAATAACGATATTTTAATGCCATTCACAGCAGCAACTGAATCGGGCGAACTAACAGGGTTACCTATTGCAGGTGTGCCTATTGGTAGAATTTATGCCTATGATTATGTTGAGTTAGATAGTGATGGTTTTCCGCTGGTGCGTCAAGCCGATGGTTCGGTTGCTGGGTATTTAGATTTCCAAACATCATTGGTAAACTTCAACTATCTAGGAACTTCGGTAGCTCCATTCTTTGGCTCGATATCAAATACATTTAGTTATAAGCAATTTTCGCTAGGGGTGAATTTTACCTATAAGTTTGGGCATAAATTTAGAGCACCCGTTGGAGTTACTGCCGAAGAGGCGATAGTGATGGATCAAATTCCGCACGAATCGTGGAGTAATCAGTGGGTTGAACCTGGCGATGAAGCGCACACGAATGTGCCAAAAATGGATCTATACTCAAACTGGTCTACATACCGTTACTATCCGCTTTATACTATGTCTGATATCAATGTACATGATGCTTCGTACCTAAGGCTACGTGATTTGAATATCGATTATAAGTTACCTGCGAGTGTGGTAAAATCTTTAGGGATTCATGCGCTAACTGTTCGTTTTCAAGCAAAGAACCTGTTTACACTGGTATCTAACGATTTGGGGATAGATCCAGATAGTATTGATTCGTTACTGTTCAACAATACAACCTATACCACATTAGGATTCCCAACGCCTATGGAGTTTATCTTTGGTTTATCGTTAACATTCTAGAACACCACTTTAATTATTGGTTAAATAAAAAAATAAATTATAAACGTATGAAAAAGCTAATATATATATTTATAACAATAGTCCTAGTTACTTCTTGTAAGGATTTTCTTGATGTTACTCCTACTGGTGTAGTTATTCCGCATACCGTAGAGCAGTACGATTTGATACTAAAAGGTATTAGTAATATTAATCTATCCGAGGCTATCTATATGGATCCCGATGTTTATCCAACACGCGAGCGTCGTTCGGCGCAGTGGCCTGATGATATAAAATTCGACGAGACATCAGATATGTTCTACGATGCACAATACGAGGCTATATACAAATGTAATGTGATACTTGAGAATATTGATAATGCTCCACTAGGAGTAATGAGTGAAGATGATAGGAAAATGGTTAAACGTAACGCCATTGCCGAGAGAGCATTGTTGCATTGGTTGTTGGTTAATCAATATGCGCCTGCTTATAACCCATCCACTGCTAGCACCGATATAACAGTGCCACTTAATACCACCTCAGACGTTGCATACGTACACACTAATGCTACTGTTAAGCAGATATACGATTTTATTATAGCTGAACTAAAGACCGCATACGAAATGGTGGATGACGAGGTGTCAAGCTACTCGTTCTCACCATCTAAGCCTGGAGTTGCAGGGCTGTTAGCTAAGGTGTATATGAGCATGAGCGAGTACGATACGGCCTTTGAATATGCCGACGAGGCTCTTAAATCATACTCTGGCGAGCTTTATGATATATCTAATTGTACTGTAAGCGATATATCTAGTGTTTACGGCAATGGTAAAGGGTATTCAAACTTAGAGAATATTTGGCATAGAACATTTACCCCTTCTAATTATCTATTTAATTTTGGTTTCTCGCTCGAGCTAACTGCTCTATATGATACAGAAAACGATGCTCGATATGTATGCTTTACTCGAGATAACTCAACTCTTCCAGTAGGGGTTAAAGAGTATATTTATGGTACAAAAGAGAGTAATATATTGGTAAGTGTTGCTAATATGTTACTTGTACGTGCCGAGTGTAATGCGCACGCAGATAGATTAGGCGATGCTATAGATGATGTAAACGCTATTCGTGCTAAACGAATTAAATCAACCGCCTTGAATGTAGTACTTCCTGTGCCAGCAACAAAAAGCGAAGCATTAGATGTAATACGTGAAGAGAGACGTAGGGAGTTAGCCTTTTCAGGTCAAGGATTATACGACTTGAAAAGATATTATGTCGAGGGTAGGGAGGTGCCTACATTTACCCGTGTTTTATCTGGTGTAACTTATACACTAAAACCAGGAAGCACTAACTACTATCAATCGATAGCGCCATTTGTGCTTATTGCTAATCCTAATATTGTTAATAACAAATAGTGAGTATAGTAATTTGCGTATTTTTAGTTATATGAGGGCTTTTTCCATAAGCACGTCATCTGCGGCACATTCTCTTGCTCGCAATCCTCAACGTACCCAATGTACGCCTGCGGTTACTCACAAGAGTAATGCACCACAGCTAACGCACTTATGGAAAAAGCGAACACTATGGGCTGCGTTCAAAACAAAATATTACCCCCATTTCTGAGAATTACCTCAAAAATGGGGGTAAATATTAGCTTTTAGTTATTTTAACAGATTGTAAGTCAGGTGATTTGTATTTAGGGAATCTCCCCAATAAAAAAAGCTGCCCTCGGGCAGCTTTTTCGTCTAATTATTTTCTTAGATTTAGGACCTTAATAAGGTTCCTGTATCTCTCAATATCAACTCTCTTTAGGTACACAAGTAGACTTCTACGCTTACCAACTAGACGCAATAGCGAACGTTGAGTGTTAAAATCTTTCTTGTGAGTCTTTAGGTGTTGTGTTAAATGAGCGATACGGTATGAAAATAACGCCACTTGACTCTCTACTGAACCAGTGTCGGTATTAGACGTTCCGTAGGTGCTAAAAAGCTCCTGCTTCTTCTCTGATGGAATGTAACTCATCTTTCTAAAATTTTAAATGATTATTATTTAACGGCTGCAAAGATAGGGATTATTTATCTAACTGCAAAATTTTCAGTTAATTATTTTTTGTGGTCGCTATGAATTTATCTGTTTAAGTTGCATAAGTGATAAATATTCTCTACTTTTGTAGCTGAATTGAGATGGTAGAGTAGATGAAGATATTTTTAGTAGGATATATGGGGTGCGGTAAGAGCACAATAGGTAAGGGGCTGGCTAAACTTACAAATAGCGAGTTTGTTGATCTTGATACATATATCGAAAATCATTATCACGCAACAATTTCATCTCTATTCAATAAATATGGTGAGTCGAATTTTCGTTTGCTAGAGCAGAGTATGCTACTTGAGGTGTCGAATCTACAGGGAGATATTGTTGTGGCAACTGGTGGTGGCACACCCTGTTTTTTTGATAATATGGAGCTAATGAATAGTGTAGGGGTAACAATATATATCGATGCACCTGCTAAGATGTTAGCCCATAGGTTAGAGGGGGCAAAAAAGAAGCGGCCAATTATAGAGGGGCTAAGTTCCGACGAACTTTTACACTTTATTCAGGGGGCGCTTGATTATCGTCTTACCTACTATCAAAAGGCAGCTTATACCGTTAATGGTGTTGGTGCTACGGCAAATGATGTATATAATGTAATTAAGTTAAATGGATTGTTGTAATCATTACAGATATTCGCCTAGAGCGAGCAGTGAGGTTGTAGTCGGCGATGTTATAATCGGTGGCTCGGCTGCTATTGTAGTTCAATCAATGGGTAGTGTTTCGGTATGCGATAAAGTTAGAGTGCAGAGCGAACTGGAGGCTATACATCAATCGGGTGCCGCACTTGTTCGATATACAACACAAGGCATTAAGGAGGCGGATGCTCTTATTGAGATACGTAATCAGTTACGTTCTGAGGGAAAAAATATCCCTCTTGTTGCCGATGTTCATTTCCGTAGCGAGGTGGCAATTAAGGTGGCATCGGGCGTGGATAAGGTACGTATTAATCCTGGTAATTTTAGCAACGAAGAGCAACTTTTCGAGCGTTTTTCGCACTTGATAGATATATGCAAAAAACATAATACAGCTATCCGCATAGGTGTTAATCATGGTTCGTTATCGCAACGTATGGTTGAGCGTTACGGCGATAGTGTTGAGGGGATGGTTGAAAGTGCTATGGAGTATCTTCGGCTGTCGCGCAAGCTAGATTTTAATCAAGTGATTGTTTCAATGAAGTCGAGTAACACTTCGATAATGGTGTCTGCATATAGAGAACTTGTTAAGGCTATGGATAACGAGGGGATAGACTATCCGTTGCACCTAGGTGTTACCGAAGCGGGTAATGATATTCAAGGTCGTAGTCGGTCGGCAATAGGTATAGGGGCACTTCTTAGCGAGGGCATAGGCGATACTATACGTGTATCCCTTACCGAGAGTGCCACAAACGAGGCTCCCTTTGCTAGGCTTATAATAAACCATATCAATAATGTAGTAGCAACAAGCAGTGGAGTAAAGGGTTTTATTCCACAAAAGAGGGAGGGGAGATACCCTGCTCCTCTTGTTATGGGCGAATTTTCTCTTGATGATGATAATATAGAGATTGTCGAGCATAGTTCGTTCTACCATCGTCGCTATATGGTAGAGCAACTAACTAGCGAGCAACCTAGTAAGTTGGTGGTTGTGAAGGCAAGTTACGATATGGATAGAGATAGTTTTATTGCTGCTCTAGGTGTAGATTTTGGTGCTATGTTACTTGATGGTTACTGCGATGCTCTACATATTACTAATCCGCAGTTAGATAGTGATATGGTTAAAGAGATAGTGTTAGATGTGTTACAGGCATCAAGGAGGCGAATTTCTGCTCCTGAATATATTTCGTGTCCTAGCTGTGGACGTACTCTGTTTGATATCGAAAAGGTGCTTGCCGAGGTTAAGCAGCGCACTACAAACTTAAAAAATATTAAGTTAGCGGTAATGGGTTGTATCGTCAATGGTCCAGGGGAGATGGCAGATGCTGATTATGGATATGTTGGGGCAGGTGTTGGTAAGGTCACTCTATATAAGGCGGGGCAGGTGTATAAGCGTTCAATACCCGAAGGCGAGGCTATCAACGAGTTAATCGCCCTGCTTGAAGAGTATAACGAGTTTAAGGTATGATAGTGGTTCCAGCAGCATATTTCGGTAATATAGAGTATTATCGTACGATTATTAAAGGGGGCAAAGTAGTTGTCGAGGCAAAGGAGCACTATCCTAAGCAGAGCTACCGCAACCGTACCTTAATAATGAGTGCAAATGGGGTGATACCTATAATTGCACCAATAAAGCGTAGCAAAGGGGGTAAGCAGCTTACCTGCGAGGCTGAGATAGATTACTCGATGCCATGGCAGCGCAATGCGTGGCGTGCAGTAAGTTCGGCATATAGAAATTCTGCCTATTTCGAGCACTATGAGGGGGTGATTAAGGGTTTTTTTGAAACTCGTTATGATACCTTAATAGAGATGAATAGTTCGATACTTACTACAACACTCGAACTACTGGGTGTAAATAGTGATATTAGTTTCAGCGATAGTTATGTTATGCAAACAGAGCTTGAGAGTATGGGTATAGATGATTATAGAGAGCATTTTTCGCCTAAAAAGGCGTCTACGGCACATTTTAAAGAGTACTATCAGGTTTTTTCGGATAGGCTTGCTTTTGCAGAGAATCTGTCGATACTCGATCTGTTATTTTGTGAGGGTAATAATGCAGTTGAATATATAATATAGATATTTAGGTTATATGATGATAATTTTTAAGGCACTACGTAGATATTCGTTACCCAAGCGTAATGGCGACTATCTTTATAATTTCAAGTGGGATAAATTTGCTAAATTGGTGACATTTTTTACCTGTTTAGTGATTGTAGGTTGTGTATATCTAATGTTCGAGTTTGTTGATAGTCCATATTATGGGTGGTGTAGTGCTATTATAGCTGCTGCCTTTATTATGTTTGCGTTAATCTCAGCTCCTGCGGCTATCTATATGGGTGATAAAGAACTTGAAGTGCATGGTTTAATAGAAGACATTAGAATAAAATACTCTACAATTAAGCGAATATATCCTATCGAGTCGTTATCTGAACGTAGTTTAAGTCTTAGGATATCAACATTTGGTTTTATGGGGTACTTCGGCGAGTATTACGATAAGATACGTAAAAAACGCACTACGCTTATGTGTTCGCAGATGAAAAATTTTGTGATGATTGAGTGCACTCGTGCTAAGAGTGTTATAATAAGTGTTGAGGAGCGTTCGCAATTTATCGAAGAGGTTAATCGTAGGCTCTATAAGTTACAATTAGAGTACGATGATGGCACAGAAGAGAGTGAAGATTAAATATAAAGCATAACAAATAAAATATGAAAGGTATTGTTTTAGCAGGTGGTTCGGGTACACGACTATATCCAATCACTAAAGGGGTTAGTAAGCAGATACTCCCTATTTATGATAAACCGATGATATACTATCCAATATCGGTATTGATGCTAGCGGGTATTCGCGAGATACTTATTATCTCTACTCCGCACGATTTGCCGATGTTTAGACGACTATTAGGTGATGGTTCGGATTATGGGGTGCGTTTCGAATATGCCGAGCAACCTTCGCCCGATGGGTTAGCACAAGCCTTTATTATAGGTGAAGAGTTTGTGGGGGAAGATTCGGTAGCTCTTGTTTTGGGCGATAACATATTCTATGGCGCAGGGTTTACCTCGCTGCTTGTTGGCTCGGTGGCTGAGGCAGAGAAGAGTGGTAATGCCACAGTTTTTGGCTATTATGTTAATGATCCAGAGCGTTACGGAGTGGCAGAGTTCGACAAAGAGGGTAACTGTCTATCTATCGAGGAGAAACCAGCTAATCCGAAATCTAATTATGCTGTTGTTGGGCTATATTTCTATCCTAATAGTGTGATAGAGGTGGCAAAAAATATTAAACCTTCGGCTAGAGGGGAGTTAGAGATAACCACTGTTAATCAGCAGTATCTAATTGAAGGTAATCTAAAGGTTCAAACTTTAGGGCGTGGATTTGCATGGCTTGATACAGGAACGCACGATTCGCTATCTGAAGCATCAACCTTTATCGAGGTAATAGAAAAACGTCAAGGATTAAAAGTTGCTTGTCTTGAGGGTATCGCGTATCGTAAGGGGTGGATAACAAGAGAGCGTCTGCTTGAGATTGCTGCACCTATGAGTAAAAATCAGTATGGCGAGTATTTAATTAAATTGGCTCAGCAAGAGTTTTAAGTTGATATGAATATTATAGAGACAAAAATTGAAGGTGTAGTGATTATCGAGCCTCGTATTTTTCAGGATGATAGGGGCTATTTCTACGAGTCGTTTAACGGGCAGCTTTTTGCCGAAAAGGTGTGTAATACAACCTTTGTGCAGGATAATCAATCGAAATCGAGCTATGGGGTAATACGTGGGTTACACTTTCAGAAACCGCCGCACGCTCAAAGTAAGCTAGTACGTTGCCTTAAAGGTAGGGTGTTAGATGTGGCGGTTGATATAAGGAGAGGTTCGCCAACTTTTGGGCAATATGTAGCAGTCGAGCTAACCGAGGATAATCACCGTCAGCTATTTGTGCCACGTGGTTTTGCTCATGGTTTTGCAGTGCTTAGTTCTGAGGCTATTTTTCAGTATAAGTGCGATAACTACTATGCTCCAACTAGCGAAGGTTCGATTTTGTGGAGTGACGAAGATATAGCGATTGATTGGCAACTGCCTGAGGAGGACATTATCTTATCGGGTAAAGATACACTATCGCCAAGGCTAAAAGATTGTGATTATCTGTTTGATTATAACGAAAATTTGTATTTGTAGATGAATATATTAGTTACAGGTGCCAATGGGCAGTTGGGGAGCGAGATAGCTGCTATTGCTAAAACATCGGCTGATAGATATGTTTTTACTGATATTCAAGAGTGTGATATATCGGATAAAGATAGTGTTGATGCTCTTTTAGATAGCGTTAAGGCAGATATTATAGTAAACTGTGCAGCCTATACAAATGTTGATAGGGCAGAAGATGAGGTGTACTTAGCAGATAAGATTAATCACCTAGCGGCTAAGATATTAGCCGATGCATCGAAGAGTAGGGGAATAACACTAATACATATATCCACTGATTATGTTTTTTCGGGTGAGAGAAATACCCCTCTTAACGAGGAGTTAAATACTTCGCCTTTGGGGGTGTATGGCGAGACTAAATTAAAGGGCGAACAGGCGATTATATCATCAGGTTGTAGCTATCTTATTTTTAGAACTTCGTGGTTATATTCCGAGTATGGTAATAATTTCGTAAAGACAATCAAAAGGCTAGCTAATGAACGTGATTTATTAAAGGTAGTGGTTGATCAGGTGGGTTCGCCAACCTATGCTGCTGATTTGGCGCAGATGATATGTTCGATTATCGAAGCGCGAACATTAACAGATAATCAAGGGTTGTATCATTATAGTAATGAAGGGGTCTGTTCGTGGTATGATTTTGCGGTTGAGATAGTATCGCAGCTAGGTGAAAATGCAGTTGTTTTGCCTTGTAGCAGTAGCGAATTTCCTTCTAAGGTTACTCGCCCTCACTATTCGGTATTAGATAAGAGTAAAGTGAAACAGCACTTTAGTATTACGATTCCTCACTGGCGTGAATCGCTTACTAGGTGTATAAATAGATTAAAATAATGGAATTTAAGCGTAATATTATTATAACTGGCGGCGCAGGATTTATCGGCTCGCACGTGGTTAGGTTATTTGTAAATAAATACCCTGATTATCGTATAATTAACCTAGATAAATTAACTTATGCAGGTAATCTTGATAATTTAAGAGATATCGAGAATAAAAGTAACTACACTTTTGTGCAGGCTGATATATGCGATTTTGATAGAATGTTATCGCTATTTGCCGAGTATAATGTTGATGGTGTAATTCATCTAGCAGCCGAGAGTCACGTTGATAGATCGATAAAAGATCCGTTTACATTTGCACAAACAAATGTGATGGGTACATTATCGTTACTACAAGCAGCTAAACACCATTGGGCTGGAGAGTGGCAGGATAAAATGTTCTACCATATATCAACCGATGAGGTTTATGGTTCGCTAGGGTTCGATGATACACTATTTACCGAAACAACACCTTATGATCCACATAGCCCATATTCGGCATCAAAAGCAAGTAGCGACCATTTTGTAAGGGCGTATGCCGATACATACGGTATGCCAACCATTGTAACAAATTGTTCGAATAATTATGGGCCGTATCAGTTTCCAGAGAAGCTGATACCTCTATTTATCAGTAATATACGCAATGGTAAAGCTCTTCCTGTGTATGGTAAGGGCGAGAATGTGAGAGATTGGTTGTATGTTGAGGATCACGCTAGGGCAATTGATACTATATTCCACAAAGGAAAGTGCGGCGATACTTACAATATAGGTGGCTTTAACGAGTGGACAAATATCGACCTGATAAAGGTTATGATTAATACCGTTGATAGGTTGTTAGGCAATTCAGAGGGGCACTCGATGGGATTAATAACCTATGTAACAGATAGGGCAGGGCATGATTTACGATATGCTATCGACTCGAGTAAGTTAAAGAACGAGTTAGGCTGGGAGCCCTCGCTTCAATTCGAGGAGGGTATCGAAAAGACTGTTAAGTGGTATCTAGATAATGGAGAGTGGCTTGATAGGCTAATCAATAGAAAATAGATAGTAAACTCTTAGAGAAACGAACACTTTGGGCTGCGTTCAATATAATATTACCCCCATTTTTGAGGAAATTCACAAAAATGGGGGTAATATTTTTGTGTAAAATGGCAATAAAATTTGGTATATCAAAAATAATATGTACCTTTGCGCCCGTAATGGTTAAGGGAATCCGATGTGATTTCGGAGCTGTACCCGCAGCTGTAATCCTCTTTATTGTCTTTACACTTTTGCCACTGTCGTTTATTAAGTGATGGGAAGGCGTGTAAGGATGAGGTAGCCAGAAGACCTGACATTGCATAACTATTAATTAGGGGGGGATATCCTTCCTTGTAATGCTTCGGGTGAAAGCATAGTAGGTCGTACTGTTAATTTAATGCTTTACCCGGGTGCATAATGTTTTAGTCGATACACTATAATTTCTATGAAGTATTATTATTGTAAAATTTTAATACTTTTTTTATGTTTAGCAAAAAGAAAATTTGTGCATTGGCATTTGCGTCAATGATGTTATTTGTATCTTGTGATAAGTCTATTAACGATAATAATAGCAATGAAGTGCCTCCAGTAGTTGAAGAGGTGATTCATCCATTTAAGGCACTTATTGTTAGTGGTACTTCGGCAGGTAGTCAGCTACTCCCTTCTATCGATTTGGTAGACTTTGAAGGAGATACTACCTTTACTAGTAATCTTTATTCAACTATAAACGGTCATAATATTATAGGTAATCCAAAATCGATAGTTAAAACAGACGATTATATATATCTTGCAACACAGAATAGTGTTTTTACTGAGGCTAACTATATTTATATATTAAATAGTGCTGATTACACTCTTAAAAAGAGTATCGAATTAGAGGCGAGCTATATACCAATTAATATTAATATACTTACCAATGGCTCGTTAGTAGTGGCATGTTCAAAAAACTGGTCTAGTAAGAGCGATTACAGATTACTTGTGATAGATGATGTAGATGGTGCTCACTCGATACGTAAAATCGAATTCAGTGCAAACAGTGTACAGTTAAGTAAGCAGATAGGCGATAAACTATTTGTTGTTATACCTAGCTATTACAGTAATGGGGTAGATTACCCAGCTCAAACACTAGTTTATGATATTGACAATATAAACGATGGTGAACACAGGGTAATCAGTGAAGAGATTGGAAATGTGTTTATAATTAACGATAATTTTATTGTTGATGGCGAGAGTAGAGTGTGGTTCTTTGGCGCAGATGTAAATGGAGACTTAACAATGAACCAGTTAGATGTTACCAAAGAGGAGGTTGTATATACCTTACCACTGCCTAGTATATCTCATTATGATGGTATTTCGGTTGCATTAGCAAATGATGATACCACTATGTATATACGTTCGCAAAAATCGCTTTATAAGATAGATTTGAATAATCCTGAGGTGCCAGCCGAGCCAATAGCTGCTCTTATGGGTACGTTTTCAAATATTTCATCATTATCGGTAGCTCAAAATGGTAATGTGCTTGTTTTAACAACAAAAACAGGTAGTGTAACAGCAGGGCACCTGCACGAGTTTACGCCAACCGAGGATGATACATATTGGGAGGATGCTAAATCGTATGAGGTTGTCCCTCACGGTAGATATATATTAGATTTAAGGTAATGAATATGAACAGAATATTAGTATCACTATTCTCTTTTACTCTTATCGCTATTAGTGCATGTACTCCCGTTGAGGATTATATGAACGATAACGTTGTTGATAATGAGGATACAAGACGATTAATTGTTGTTAGCGAGGGGCAGTTTGGTTATGGCACCTCTTCGCTAACAACCCTATCGCACACAGGCGAGACAGAACGTGATATATTTAGAAAGGTAAATAATCGCACTATGGGCGATGTTGCTCAATCTTTAACCGAGATAGGGGATAACTATTATGTTCCTCTTAATAATTCTCGTAAGATTGAGGTGTTTAGTAGCGATAATTTTAAATCGGTAGAGACGCTTGATATTAATTATCAATCCATACCAATGTATATACAGCATTTAGGTGGCGATTCGATAGCGGTATCAACACAACATGTCACTACTACGGGTACTGATCTTCATATTATGGATATAAACCACGGTACCGAGCGTAAAGAGCTACGTCGCTCGTTCCCTATCCGCACATCAAGTGGGCAGATGGTTATGAGTAACGGAAAGTTGTTTATTGGGGGTAGTGTATTCACTGTTTTTGACCTAAGTAACCTCACCGAAGAGGGAGCGCGCTATATTACCGATAGCGATGGAAACGAGCTAACCTCTATTCGTGGCCGTGCACCGCTATTATTAGATAAGAATGGTAATATTTGGGGGCGTTCGGCTAGTTCGATTGTGTGTATTAATCCCATTAGCGAGGAGGTGATACATAAAATCGATGTTTCGAGCCTAGGAATTAACGAGTGGACAGGTGGATTAGGTATATCAGCTCAGGGAGATAAACTATATTTTAATGCGCATAGAACTGTTTACGAAATTGATATAAATTCGCCTCAATGTCCAGATAATCATCTATTTAAAATTGAAAGCGATAAAGATGATTGGACAATATACTATTTTGGTGTATCTAAAGAGAATACTATGTTTATGTGCGAAGTATTATATGGTACTTTGCAACTTACAAGGGTATATGAGTATGATATGAAGGGCAATATGTTAAGAGAGTTTTTAGCTGGTGTATTTGCTAGCTTTATACATTATGAATAGGCGATAGGCTAATTCGCAAAACTCTAGTTCAAGAAGGCTTTCCCCATAAGCACGTCATCTGCGGCACATTCTCTTGCTCGCAATCCTCAACGTACAGTAGTACGCCTGCGGTTACTCGCAAGAGTAATGCACCACAGCTAGCGCACTTATGGAAAAAGCGAACACTTTGGGCTGCGTTCAAAATAAAATTTACCCCCATTTTTGAGGGTCTCCTCAAAAATGGGGGTAAATTTTAGCTTAGTTGTTTAACTAACTGCTTAAATCCTCTTGGTAGCTCTACTCCTTTTCTTCCTAGTATTGTTTTAGTGTCGGAAATAAAACGCTCGCTATCATATTGCGACTCATAGTCTAGCCATCTTAGCGGAGGAATATAGTTGCTTGGTCTGTCAATCATAACATTACTTCCCGAGTCAATAACCGTCCCGCAATTAATCATAACTCCAATGGCCGTTTTGGTGTAGTCGCCTATTAGCGAACCAAATTTTATTGTGTTCGTGCTTAGTTTTATAAGCTCCGAACGAATAGAGTTGCTTTCAGGTAGTGTGAGCGAGATAATAGAGTAGTTATTTTTTAGGTTAGATGTGGTAGTCATAGCCCCTAAATTAACCCACGACCCTAGAATTGAACGACCCACAAAGCCCTCGTGAGATTTATAGCTGTAATCGTTGAATATCGAGTTATTAACTTCGCCACTGACCCTACAATTGTTTCCTATTATTGTATTGTGCGAAATACGAGCATCAGCAACTTCGGTTCCTTTGCCAATATAAGTAGTTCCTGATATTGTTGTAAATGGCGAAATTGTTGCCCCCTTATCAATAACTATTATACCATCTCTAGCATCTAATATTATCATATCGCTGGTAATAGTCACATCCTTATGTATGTATAAATCATAAGCATCGCCTATAATTCGCAATTTTGGATATCGCTCCATTAAATCCTCGCCAGTAAGAAAATTATTCTTATTGCGCAGCTCTAAATCGTGAGTAATATTCTCTTTTACTCGGTCCATTATCGTAAGGGTATCAACTGTTTCCGAAGTGATAACAATATCATAATCACTCTCGTTGGTGTTACCTTTAGCTGGAATTAAACCATCAACCATTGCGGCAAACTCCTCGTACTCTTTGTCGGGGTGCGAAAAGTAAAGAGCACAATCTTCGTCGTACGACTTTAGTGCGCGCTCGATAGGGGTGTATATACCATCTCTGAACGAGAAAATTGTCCTAAACCTAGAAAATGGAATGGTTTGGGGTAGTGCTAAATCTTTAAAAAGTACCTTCATAGTTATTAGAATGGTAAATCGTCAATATCATCAGGGCTATTATCAAAATTGGTTGGCTGAGCAGCTGGTGTAGATTGCTGTTGCGGTGCTCCATACTGTTGTTGCTGTGGTGCTCCGTATTGCTGCTGAGGTGCCCCGTACTGCTGTTGCTGTGGTGCTCCATACTGTTGCTGAGGTGCCCCGTATTGCTGTTGCGGTGCTCCGTCGCGTCTGCTATCTAGCATATTCATAGAGTCTGCAACAATCTCAACTCCATACCTCTTCTGCCCGTTGGCATCGGTCCAATCATTTGTGCGAATCTTTCCTTCTATATATAGCTTACTCCCTTTGCGTACATACTGCTCGGCAATTCCTGCAAGTCCTCTCCAAAGAGTAATCCTATGCCACTCTGTGCGCTCGCTGCGCTCTTGTGTAGTTGAGTTATAAATCCTCTCTGTAGTTGCTAAATTTATACGAGCAACTTTGCTTCCATCCTCAAATGTTCGAATCTCAGGATCTCCCCCAACATTTCCTATTAAGATAACCTTATTAACCATACTATTTATTATTATATTATTATTTAGTCGTCCCTTGAAAAGGTTTAATATTTTATTTGTCAATACTTTAGTAAAAATTACAGTTTTAAATTTCTGCCATTTTTTCACTCTATTTATTTGCCTTGTAGCCCGCTACAAGGCAAATAAATAGAGCAAACAACTACTCACCAAAAATCCCGAAAACTTTAATCGCCTTTTTAAGGGACGACAATTTACTCAAGTGCAAAGATAACATTTTTTATGAGAATGTGAGTAAAAAAAACGAAAAATAAATTTTTTTACAACACTATGTTTGATATATGTTCATCTATCACTCGTGGAAAGTGCTCGTACTCTAACGAATGTACCTTATTAGCAATGTCCTGATAATTGTCCTCAGGTGATATGTCACATTTGGCTTGAAAAATTATATCTCCATCGTCAAACTGCTCGTTTACATTATGAATTGTTATGCCCGAATAGCTCTCGGCAGCCTCTTTAACCGCTTTGTGCACATTATCGCCATACATTCCAGTACCACCATAATTGGGTAGTAGGGCAGGGTGAATATTTACTATCCTCCCCCTATATGCCTCGACTATGTATGCTGGTACAAGCAGAAGAAATCCTGCTAATACAACATAATCTATGTTTAATTCCCTTAACTTGTCAAGAAGAATAGTCGAACTATTAAGCTCTTTTTTAGTGAATATAAATGATGGTACACCAACCTTTTTAGCTCTCTCTAGCACAAAGGCATCACTCTTGTTAGTTGCAATCAGGGATATTTCGATATCTTCACGCCCTTTAAAGTAGTTTACTATGTTCTCGGCGTTCGAGCCTGAGCCTGATGCTAGGATTGCTATTCTCTTCATTGTTAAGATGTTAATAAATTTTATGATAAATTTGTTTAATTATAATGCACAAAAGTAAAAAAATATTCGTATATTTGCAAAAATTTATGGGTAAAGTAGTTGTGTTTATACGCAATCTACTGAAACTCAATGTATTGATAATAATTATTAATTAAAGGAAAAAGATTATGTCAGAGATTTCATCAAAAGTTGTAGATATCATCGTAGAGAAGTTAGGCGTTGATGCAGCAGAGGCAGTAGAGACTGCAAGTTTTACAAATGATTTAGGAGCAGACTCACTTGACACTGTTGAGTTAATTATGGAGTTCGAAAAGGAGTTTGATATCCAAATTCCAGATGAGGATGCAGAGAAGATTGGAACTGTAGGTGATGCAGTTGCTTATATCACAGCTAAAAAGCAGTAATTGTACTGTTAGTATAAAAGAAAGAGTATGATTTATTGGGGGGTGCCAATCTCCCAATGAATCTATTTTTATGCAAGTAAAACGTATTAGAAATATGGAAACAAGAAGAGTTGTTATAACAGGAATAGGCACTATTAACCCATTAGGTAACAGTATTGAAGAGTATTTTACAAACTTAGAGAATGGTGTTAGTGGAGCAGACATTATTACACGCTTCGATACTGCCAATTTCAAAACGCAAATAGCTTGTGAGGTTAAAAATTTTGACCCAAGTTCAATACTTGATCGTAAGGAGGCAAGAAAATATGACCTATACGCTCAATATGCTATGTGTGTTGCAGAACAGGCATTTATCGACTCAGGTTTAGAAGCCGATAAATTTGATGCTACTCGTGCAGGGGTTGTATGGGGCTCAGGAATAGGTGGGCTTATCACATTCCAAGAGGAGGTGATGAACTACACAAGAGGTGACGGTACACCACGTTTTAATCCATTCTTTATACCGAAGATGATTTCAGATATCGCAGCGGGGCACATCTCAATGAAGTATGGTCTTATGGGGCCAAACTACTCAACTGTATCTGCTTGTGCATCTTCGAACCACGCGCTAATAGATGCGCTATCACTTATCCGTTACAACAAGGCAGATATTATTGTCTCTGGAGGTTCAGAGGCTGCTGTTGCAGAGTCGGGAATAGGTGGTTTTAGTGCAATGAAGGCTCTATCTACACGTAACGACGAGCCTAAAAAAGCATCACGCCCATTTGATAAAGATCGTGATGGTTTTGTATTAGCCGAGGGTGCTGGTTGCCTTATATTAGAGGAGCTAGAGCACGCAAAGAAGAGAGGAGCAAAAATTTATGCTGAAGTAGTAGGAGGAGGTATGAGTGCAGACTCTTATCACCTAACAGCACCTCATCCAGAGGGGGCAGGGGCTAGATTATCTATGCTTAGTGCCATAGCTGATGCAGGAATTACTCCAGAAGATATAGATTATGTTAATACTCACGGAACATCTACACCAGTAGGTGATGTGGCAGAGATTAACAGTATCCTATCAACGTTTGGTGAGCACGCTTACAATTTAAATATTAGTGCTACTAAGTCTATGACAGGACACCTATTAGGTGCTGCTGGGGCAGTTGAGGCGCTAGCTTGTATTTTAGCTCTAACAAAAGGAATTATTCCTCCAACTATCAATAACGAGAACTTAGATCCTAATATTGACTCTCGCTTAAACCTTACATTAAATAAGGCTCAAAAGAGAGAGATTAACTATGCTCTAAGCAACACTTTCGGTTTTGGTGGACACAACTCAACTGTTATCTTAAAGAGATACACAGAGTAGTTGCTACATATATAGGGGTGGCAATATGTAATTGTTTACTACTCTAATAGTTGACTTAACGTAAAAGAAGTTGCTCTATCCTAAATGTTAGAATAGGCAACTTCTTTTGGTAGTTTAGAGATTATTATTTTTTATAATCCAACATCCTATAAACCCGAGTTTTGGATAAGTAATGGTTTATTACTCTGGCAATAAGTAATTTAAAACTGTTTCTTATCCAAAACTCAGGT
>CAYJHM010000003.1:22836-30499 GCA_964369935.1 uncultured Rikenellaceae bacterium | reverse complement strand
TAATTCAATATTAATAAAAACACACCCCATATGCCAAAATAGTAAGGTCCAAGTTTGATTGCTATGATCATAGAAGATATAAACTGTATCGCATAAGTCATATAGTTAGACCCCAGATATAGGACAACTTTATTTGAGAAAACCCTTTTTAATGTGTTCGATATATTCATCTTTATGTGTTTTACTTATCGTAGATTGAGATATATTGCTCTATAGAGTCAGCACCAAGGATGTTTTCAACAAATTCTCTAAATGCGCCTTCACCTCCAGATAATTGAGTAATCATTTTTACTCTCATCTTTATCTGTTCAGGAGCATTAGCGGGCGCTGCACTATAACCAGCAACCTTTAATAGGGGTAAATCTGGTAAATCGTCACCAATATAGGCAACATCATCAAATGCAATACCTAGCTCGGTGATTAGTTTTTGGGCAACCTCTAATTTGTTTGATACACCTTGATATAGGTAATCAATCTTTAATTTTTCAGCTCTTCTTTTTACTATTTCGGTATCCTCGCCAGTGATAATGCCAACTGGGATATTGAAATAACGGGCATAAAGCACCCCAGCACTGTCGTAAGTGTGGAATTTTTTCCACTCATTACCCGTCTGATCGTAGTACATTCCACCATCAGTCCAAACGCCATCTATATCGGTTAATATCAGTTTAGGAAATTTTTTGCTTTGCATATTATTTAACAATCAAATTTGGGTAAATTAACTCGTTGGCAGGAATCAGCTCGGATGCAGCTTTCCCAACAACCAAATTTCGCTCCGACCACTTGTAACCGTCGCCTGGGCTTAGTAAATGAAGCATATCTTCGGTGATGATATCACCCTTATTGATTTGAACCTTTGTGGCTATCGAACGCTCTAATTTCTCTTTAGCTAACGATACATTAGGCTCGATAAATAGCTCTTTTTTTCCTAGCCACCTTTCGGCAATACGTATATCACGAACTAAGCGTTTAACACCATCAGGCCCTAACGATCCCATTTGGTCGGTGCCCTTCATTTGCCTATCTATGGTAATATGTTTCTCTATTATCTTAGCACCCATGCCAATAGCCATTATCGGAGCAGATATACCTATTGTGTGATCAGAGAATCCGATAGTGTATTGACCATAATTTTCTAATAGATATGAAATTGTATTCATATTCAGATTATCTGGCTCGGTAGGGTATTGCGATACACAGTGTAATATTGATATGTTAGAGTGGTATTTAGTTATTACATCAAGCGACTCGTCTAGCTCCTTTACCCCAGCCATGCCAGTAGACAATATTATCGGTATCTTTGTCTCTGCCAATGCCTCAACTAACGGTAAATTAGTTATATCCCTACTTGCTACCTTTAGATAGTTAGGTGTAAATAGTTTCAATAACGACAGGCAACCAATCGAACAAAGAGTCTCAACGAATTCAATATTATGTTGCTTAACATATTTATAGATTTCGAAGTGCTCTTCGTCTGATAGCTCCAGATATGCCCTATGTTCGCCATAGGTCTCGCCAAAGGAGTTTGCATTAATGTATGGCCTACGCATCTGCGAAACAGTAAGTTCTTCAGATAAATCACGCTTTGTTAGTTTTATTGCGTTTATTGGTGCCAAATCGAGATTAAATAACTCATCCCTGATTGGTCGAGACACAAGTTCGACAATCAATTTTGCAATATCAACCGATCCATTATGATTTTGGCCTATCTCGCCTATGATATAAGTATTTTCCATAATATTTAATTTATTTAGTTAATTCTATAATTTATTAATCTCCTCTGAGATTATCTCGTATTTTTTACTTGGAGTGAGGTTTATAAGTTTCACCTTTGGGTGATTTTGAAAATAAATTACCGAGGTGGAGTTATGATGATAAATTTCAAGTGAACGAGCCTTACTAATTAGCTCTTTTATCACAAATTCAGCCATTAGGCCACTATCAATTATCTCATCAAAATTTTCTACATTAATACTACCCTCTAAAATATGAGGGTGAAGTTTTGCTAGCCTTATTTGGTTACTGTTATTATCTATTATCTCGTAAATTCTTGAATCAATATCCCAACTAGATAGATATAAAAGTATATCTTTATCCTTATAGCTATCTAGGCAGGTATAGTCAAATATTTTAAAGTCACCACACTTGATATGCTCAAGAAAATCCCTCTTTAGCCCTAACTGTTTGTTACAGTAGGGTAGTAGCTGCTTATGAAGTTCAGGAAAATATAGGTATATTCCCTTTACCTTTGGGTGCGAGCCTATGTAGTACTGGGCATTTTTATCTTTGTATAATAATACTGACAGTAGCCTAGATTTATTATATTTACGTTTTATATCGCTACGATAACTGCCCCAACCCTCGTCGTAGAGATAAATATTGTTAATCTTAATTCTAAAAAGATATATCGATAGCTTAAACCCAATATCGGTATTGAGGTAGAGCGATTGATACATTTTTTGGTTGCTGTAACAATACTTTATAGCCTCAATCATAGTGTTAGCAACCATCACTTTTTGCCATTTCCCCTCAGCTATTAGGTAATCGTACAGCTTTTGATAATTACTAAAACTCTTAACCATCACCAGTGTTGAGGTGCTACTATCAAGATGCGGAATATTTAGAAGATTCACATATTGTAGCGGCTTTGTTATGATACAAATAGCGGCACTCATTATTTTATATCTATTATAGTAGAGTTTAAGAGCACTCTTTTGAATGTTGAAATCACCTCTTTTAGGCTCTTTACGTTCAACAACAAAAATAACATAAGTGCAGTAAACACATACGAACAGTTATCAGTTAATATTAGTACAATAGCCAATAGGTAAGGAACTAATATTGTAACAGGGATAAAACTATCTAACAACAGAAATATATTATTTGATAGCCCTAGAGCCTTTCTTGCGTAATACGAACCTAATACTCCAAATAGCGTATAACTAATTAGTGTAGAGAGAATAATATATTGGTACTCCATATTTAAAATGTGAACCATAACTAAACCTATTCCCACATTTACTAGTAGCGACCCAATAGATATTTTTGCTAATAGCCTCTCTCTGTTATTTGCTATTAAGTATGTCATATATCCAAAACTGTTTGTATATAGTATTATACTTACAGTAATTAGCGATATGGTTGTTACTGTTTGCTGGTACTTAGGGATATACACTATTGCTAGTGGCGTTATTGCCAATACAGCAAATGCCAAAAGATATGATAGTGTAATATAGTTTACCCTAAGTGTTCGGATTGTAGATATCACCTCGTCTCTATCAGTTGAGTGTAGCTTACTCACAATTTTCGGAAACAGCAACCCCGAAAATGCCTGCAAAAACATTAATATAGCGTTTGCTAAATTGAATGAGAATGCAAAATAACCAAACTCCTCGACACTGAAATACTCGCCTACCATAGTTCTGCTGCTTGCCACAATCAAGAAAAAACACATATTGTAGACAAACAAAAATATCCCTTTACGTGCTATTTCGCAACATAGCTTGTACGATAATATTCCCTTAATTTTTGGAAATATAGTAGTTTTAAGGTACAACACTATTGTTAGTAGTGTTCCTATTGCATAGCTATTAATAAGTGCACCTATCAGCCTACTTTCTTCGAATAATATAACCGATAATAGTAGTAATATAGGTATAATAGCGTTATTAAATGCTATCGGAAAAATCCTATTTTTTACCCTAAATATATTCGAGTATAATGTGTTAATATGCATACCTATGGATATTAAGGCTGCATAATAAAACCTATTCCCTAACTCAAATTTTCCAAATATATCGCCCCCAAAAATATAGTATAGTAGCATTACCACACCTATCAATACGGATAGTAACCCAATAAGAATAAAAGAGTTATTTACAATACTCTTTTCTCTCACTAAATCTCCTTTACTTTGAACCATCAACACAGTGAGCGAGTTGTAGATTCCGAAATTGAAGATATTAAAATAGTTAATAACCAGTTGAAAGAACCCCCATATACCAAAATAATAAGGCCCTAGTTTTACCGCTACATATAACGAGGTTATAAATTGTATCAGATATACTACTTGATTAGAAATTAGATACAAAATTACCTTATTCGAGATAATCCTCTTAATCTTATGCATTAAATCCGTTTTACGCTCCAACTATTTTGTGTTGTTATCTATCTCTATTCGCATCTGTTTGTACAGATGCTTGTTGTTATCTAAAAATTCCATCACCTCAGCAATAGTTGGGTATTGATTGCCCTGAACCAACATCGAGTAGATATATTGACAGTTTTTAAAATCGGTCTCTGTATCTATTGTTAGTCTAATCGAATCATTTAGACGTTCGCCGACCTCAATCCACTTAATATTAAATTTATCGCTATTGGCGTATATGTAGTTTGTTACGTGTTCGTGGTATAAGCCTTCTTGTGTTGCTTGCTCAACCGCTTTTAACCCATTCAGAGTAACATACTCACCCCAAAACCCATAATGTGTTTTTATTGATGGGGTACCATTGACCTTAAAGCCAATATAATCGGCATCTAGATTGTTGTTAGACCAACTGATTAGCTTTTTCAAAGATTCAAGCTCTAAAAATGGGTTATCAGAGCAAATTCGAACTATACGTGTGGCACCTACCTCTTCGGCAGCCTCGATAAATCTGCCTAATACATCATTCTCAGAACCACGATAACACTTTACCCCTTTGTTATTGGCTAAGTTTGCTATTTCATCGTTAGAATTATCTGTTGAAGTTGCAATCACAACACAACAATGTTCGATACACTTAAGCTTGTCAATTAGTAGTTCAAGTATAGATTTACCATCATAAAATGCTCTAAGAATTTTATTAGGTAGTCGTGTAGATTTTACGCGTGCTTGGACAATAACTGCTACTTTATTCATCATTATTTATCAAGTTCTTCGAAAGGTGAATTTTTACTCTTAAACTCAGGAGCTATCTCCTTCATTAATCTAACTGTATCCATTTGCTTTGCTTGACGAGCAGTTAAGACTAATCTTTTTATCTGTTTATCTAATCCCTCTCTATCTATTACGTGCGATTGAGCGATTTGAATCTTATCGTGCGACGATTTTGTATTTTCGTTTGAACTGAGTAGCTCTTCATATAGCTTTTCACCTGGACGCAGACCTGTAAATTCGATTTTTATATCCACATCAGGCTCTAATCCAGAAAGTTGAATCATTTTACGTGCAAGATCAACTATCTTCTCCTCTTTGCCCATATCAAAAACCAATATCTCACCTCCACAACCCATTGTAGCTGCTTGTAGCACCAAACGGCAAGCCTCAGGTATAGTCATAAAGTATCGCACTATATTAGGGTGTGTAACAGTTATTGGACCGCCTTTAGCTATCTGATCTTTAAATAGTGGGATAACAGAGCCGTTACTACCTAGTACATTTCCAAACCTTGTTGTAATAAATTCGGTCTTACTATCGCTATTCATACTCTGAACACATATTTCAGCAATACGCTTAGTTGCCCCCATCACATTAGTAGGATTAACCGCCTTATCGGTTGATACCATAACAAACTTATCAACACTATACTGTATTGCTAGTTGGGCAACATTAACACTTCCCCATACATTTGTTAGAACACCCTCGCAAGGATTGTCTTCGATAGCAGGTACATGCTTATATGCTGCTGCGTGGAATAGTATTGATGGTTTAAATTTCTCGATTATCGAGGTCATTCTTTGTTTCGAGCGTACATCACCCAGTATGTATGAAACATCTAGGTTAGGGTAGCTCTCTTTAAACTCGATACTTAAACTATGTAATGGAGTCTCAGCACTATCAACTAAAACTAATTTTTTTGCTTTGAATATTGCAATCTGTCGAGCTAATTCGCTACCTATAGAGCCTGCTGCACCTGTTACCATAACCACTTTATTAGCTATGTCGGAACTAATTTTGTCTATATCAACCTGTATCTCAGGACGCTCGAGAAGATCCTCTATCTGTATAGGTTTAATCTGGCGAGGTTTAATTTGTGATGTTTGATCTAGCTCTTCCATCTGGCCAATCATATACATAATAATGTGATTGCGTAGACAAAAGGCAACTAAACCATCCTTTTCACTCTTGAATGCTTCGTTTGATGTGAAAATAACCGAAGTAACCCTTTTTTTAGCGAATAACCGTATTAAATGCTCCTCGCTTTGATTTACATAAAATACACACCTGTCAGATATACGACTTCCAACCTTCTCTTTATTTGTTGTAAGAAATCCTTGGATTTTATATTTCGAACTCTCATCACGATTAATATGCATAGCAATAGTTGGATTTGTTCCTCTAGTGCTATAAATGAACGAGTTGTTAATATCGTTTCGTGCATAGTTGATGATGTAGTGATAGGTTGTTACCATCACACTCCTTGTTGAAATCATCAAAAAGGCTGTAAGTAGCATATCCATTCCCGCGAAGTAGAATAAAACGATACTGCTCCATATAAATCTCTCGACAATAAGGATTAGAATACTTTTTGCTACAGCAAATGCAATAAGTTTTAATGCATCACTTATTGAGAAGTACCTAATGATACTCTTATGAAGCGAAAATGCGAATATTAGAACTGCAGATACAATAAATGAAATCCCAAGTGATTTAAGAATAATATTCTGATTGTCGGCATTCCGCACAAGTGATAATACTATCACACAAGTAACAAAGGTTGAAACTAGGGATAGAAGTAAATCAAGTGAAAAAATTATTTCACGTTTAAAATATTGTAAATGTAGAAGTTTCTTTAACATATATTACCGTTTTTTATATCATTTCAATTAAGTCAATGTCTACAGATGCAGCAACAGCAATTAGCCCATTTAGCGAGATTACTAACTGTTTGTTACGCTTGCCTTTGACTTTTAAAAATAGCCCCTCAACTCCATCTAGCGCATCTCCTTTACTGTGTATGCGTATGGGGGTTCCCTCCCTTAAATTTAGTTCGTTTGGGGTGAAAAATAGTACCTCTTGCCTGCTATATTGAGAAATTTTAATAAAATCCTCCATTTGATAGTTTGGAACGGTCAAGCGGATATTCTCTCTGTTGTAAATAAATTTTATAAAGTCGGTCCCGATGATGCTATTTTTGATTGTAGCTGCTGATGCTTTAACAAAAATGATATTGTCTAATACGGGAACCAGTTCTTTGCTCTTACGAGCACCTTTTGTGTTAATTTTATAGTGCATAGGTACAAAATTCTCTATCTTCGAGCTATCAAAGAGCTGCCTAGCCTTTAATGCCCTAGAGTATGTCACCCTCATTGCATACCAATTAATTTCTTCTTTTATATCGTAGTTTATCATTAAATATTACACAAAAAAGCATAGTTAAAGGTCTTTAGTATCGATGCAACGCACTGAGTACTAATTAGTTAATGGTGTTAGCCGAAAATTACCTTGCTCTGTGCACAAAAAAATCACTTCGAATTACAAAATTCAAAGCTAATAATCTGTACACATTACGAGTACAAAGATAATATTTTTTTAAATTAAATCAAATATTTATTACGAAAAAATAGGTCTGAATCTATTATTTGTACATTTTGGGAATAGCTATGACAATAAAAATGGGTGCTCCATAAAATATTACGGAACACCCTTCTGATAACCTGAATTTTGGATAAGAAATAGTTT
>CAYJHM010000003.1:22049-22826 GCA_964369935.1 uncultured Rikenellaceae bacterium | reverse complement strand
TAAACTATTATCAATCAAACTAAAAAAAGTATGATTGTTTCTTATCCAAAACTCAGGTTGATAATTTAGAGTAGTTTTTGATACATCAATTCGTCGTACCATTTACCACCCATATAGATCCACTTTTTTTTACATCCACACTGCTCGTATCCCATTTTGGGGAACAGTGCACGACTGATTTCGTTATTGTCAATTACATTACAATACAGCTGATTCATATTATAAAGTTGTACAGAGTATTGTTCAATCATTCGTAGAGCCTCCGTAGCGTAGCCCTTCGACCTATCCTCTTTATTATATATCAGAATACCCACACCAGCACGTCTATTTGCTGCGTCAAAATCGAATAGGTCAATAGTACCTATTGCTACATCATCCTCAGTGCGGCAAACAATATATCTCTGCTGTCCCATCTCGTAGATGCTTTTAGCTGCATTGGCGATATACTCGCTTAAAACATATTTCGAGTACATCATATTAGAGACCGAAACACTCCACACCTCAGGGTCATTCTCCCATACATATAGATTCTCTAAATCTTCAGGCTCCATAGCCCTAAGATACACTTTTTCTCCTTTTATCATCTCGTTATATATTAAGTAAGGCTGACAATTAGTTATCAGTCTTATGTTATTTTCCTTTAAGCATAAATTTGTCGTATAGGAATAATCCTAGCGATGATACTAGTCCGATTGCTAAGATAATAATCCATATCTTAGATGGCTCGTATGTTGTCCATAAGTATTGCTGGAAATCATAACTATTCATATCCATTAA
>CAYJHM010000003.1:16853-22039 GCA_964369935.1 uncultured Rikenellaceae bacterium | reverse complement strand
ACGATGCCGCTTTATCGTATAGTTCGGTCTTTGAAATTTTATCACTAACTGTTATTCCTTTTTCGGTTAATACCTTTTGTGCTAACACATATTTATCAGACATAGTTCCATATAGTATACCCGACACAACCCCTGCAAAGATGTAACCTAAAAATACAGGTAAGAACGAACAGCCCATATATAGTGCCACCTTATCTTTCGGCGCTATACGACCTAAGTATTCGGTAACTTTAGGCGATGAAGCCATCTCTCCAAGAGCAAAAATTAGGATTGCGGTTATTGTAAATAGCACATTTTGAGTGAATAGAGTTAGTGCCATACCTATTGAGCAGACAATAAATCCACCCATCATTGTGCTAAGTGGCTTACGTTTCATAACTAAGGTAGAGACAAGAATCTGGAATATGATAATGAACATTGCGTCGGTATTAACAATAAACTCAGGGTCTATAATGCCATCTTTCGAGTAGTTCTCAATCATAAAACGACCAAATCCACCCATCGACTCGAACATATTGTATATTGCTGAAGAATCAACCCATTGCCCAATAAATACGGGTAGAGTCATAAATAGCTGATTGTACATTGTCCAAAAACCTGAAATGATAAGTAGGAATACAACTAACTTAGCATCTGTTAGGGCTTTAAAAATATTACCAAATATCTTTGCTAAACTAGCACCAAGCGGCAAATCAGATTTTTCCCTTGTTGGCTCTTCGTAGAAAAATAACATGATAAAGTTAATAGCAATAACAATTGCCGATGCGTAGAACACATAATCATAGTTCTCTTTTTGAATTACTAGAGTAAATAAAGGACCAATAAATGCACCGAGATTTACCATCATATAGAATACTCCAAACCCGATTGATGAGGTCTTTTCGTTTGTTGTCTTAGCTACAGTAGCCGAGATGATAGGCTTAAATAGTGCTGCTCCTAATGCCAGTAGTAGATAGGTTAAGAATACCGCTGGAAACGACTCGACATGAGGGAAGAGCATAAATGCCGTAATGTAGACAATAAAAGAGACAATTAGAGTCTTTTTGTAACCGTACCTATCAGCAAGAGCACCTGTAATAAGAGGTAGGAAGTATAAGATACCAGTACCTACACCCATAATTAAACCTTTCTCGCTTTGAGATAAGCCTAGGGCACCTAACTCGGTTGATGCTGTTAAATAGTTGGCAAACAGCATAAAAAAGCCATACCACGCCCATCTCTCAAAGAGCTCGATAATGTTGGCTACCCAAAATGTTTTTGGGAATTTGTTAATAAAGTTCTTCATAAAAAAAATTATGTTAATAAAATTTGTTTGTATAGCAATCGAATTCTAAACCTATCTCCAAATACAAAGATAGCATTTTTTAGGAGAATTGAGGATTAATTATCGTAAAAATCTTCAAAAATCACCCTGCCATCCTCTATATTATAGTGAGCAGCAGTTACTATTACATCTCCTTTAATCACCTTCTCAGCAATTGAAGGAACATCTTTAAGCCGCTCTACCTGCTTATGAGCATTTGCTCTTATCGCATCGTCTAGTAGCTCGGGTTTACCTATGTATTGGGGAATATCTTGAGTAATTCTGTCGATAAGCATCTCAAACTCACCCCCGTTATCGTTCTCTGGTGGGAGAGCTTTGTTTAGCGCAACAGTAACAGCCCCACATCGCGAGTGCGATAGCACTACAACAGCCTTAACCTTTAGTACATTAACAGCATATTCGATACTGCCAAGGGTAGAGCTATCATAGAGACCATTACCTGCTGTACGAACAACAAAGAGTTGCCCTACACCACAATCAAATATTATCTCGATAGGCACACGCGAATCAGAGCACCCAACAACAGCCGCAACAGGTTGCTGGTTATCCTTTAATAGGTGTAAACTCTCGCTTATGTACCTAACAACAACACCTTTATCATTCACAAATCGACGATTACCCTCTTTAAGGGCATCAATCACCTCGGAGGTTTTAATATCTGCTTTACGTAGTACCATACTATATTTTTTTTCCTATTAAACGTGTTAATTTACGAGTCTCTTGAAGTAGATAGAGCCTGCGTTGAGTTTTTTGTTGCTCGATTTCCATTTTTACCTTTCTGTTTGTTGTCTCGCCTTGTATAGTAACAAGTTCCAGCGAGCAGTTATATGTAACCCTAAAGTGCTCGGACAACTCCTCGATAAATTGACTAAATCGTTTTGAGTTATCAACAACAATAGAGATAGTTACTGCGCTATTCTGAACCATATTTACACGCTGCTGCCATCGGTTTATGATAGAGAAAATATGCTCTAAACACTCCTCAAGGGCAAACGAAAAATCTAACGGAGAGATTGTTATAAGTGTTTGATTCTCTTTTATGGTTATAATAGGAACCATAATTGTCGAGGGTTCACTATTGATAATTGTCCCTTCGGTAGTAGGTTCGATAAATGACCGTACGTATAAAGTTATTTGATTATTTTCTAATGGACGTATAGTTTTAGGGTGAATAATCTGCGCACCATTGTACGATAGTTCAACGGCATCTTTATAGCTAAGGTGCTCTATTAATTCGGGTGAATCGAACCTGCGAGGATCGCAATTTAATACCCCTATAACATCTTTCCATATAGTGAGGGTTGAACTAGATGTAACGACAGCAAATATAGCTGCCGAATAGTCCGACCCCTCGCGCCCTAGAGTTGTGGTCACCCCCTTACTGGTTGCCCCTATAAAACCTTGCGAAATAGTAATATGAGTTGCTCGATTATTTTGCTTGTAATTGTTATATTTTACCTTGGTTGCTTCAATATCAACAGTTGCATCTTGATGAATATCGTTAGTTACTAATATGTTGCGAGCATCAATTAACGAACAATCAACACCCACATGTTTTAAGTAGCCATTGACAATTGCTGATGATAGTAATTCGCCAAATGGCACAATAGTATCGTACTGTTCGGAATAGCTGAGAGTATTGAATAGTGAATCAGAAAATATTGTGCCCTTTAGCTCAGATACTATTATTGAAATTGTGTCTTGAGGTAATTCTAAGTCGTTTACTATATTCTGGTGATATGCAACAAACGAGGTGAGCAGTTCATTAAGTGTTACTGTGTTACCACTGATGTAGCTGTCAAGAATAGCCTCTAAATTATTGGTGCTCTTGCCAATAGCCGAAACAATGACAATCAACGGTGAATTGGTTGCTGTGATAATGTTGGCTACGTTTTTAATCCTCTGAGCTGTGGCTAGTGCTGCCCCTCCAAATTTATAGACCATAGTTGTAAGTTTATAATTTGCTTTTGTTGATAACTACAAGTTTAGCAAAGATAGTAATTTTTTTTGAAATGGGCAATAGGGAGAGCTATGTGGCACATAATTTGTCGATACATAATAACCTGAGTTTTGGATAAGAAACAGTCATACTTTCTTTATTGCAGCTCATTTTCAGTACCTTATTGCAAAATACGATGCTCACGCACATTAAGTGGGCTCCGCTTTTACAATAACGCACTGAAACTGAACTACACTAAAAAAGTCTGTTGGTAATTGCTTATTACTATGGTTATAAGTAATTTAAACTATTTATTATCCAAAACTCGGGTTAATAAGAGTTTTTTATCAATTTAATATATTTTAACTATGTTACCAACAAAAAGACAAACGTCGTGGATTCCAACTATCCTAAATGATTTTATGGGTAGTGATTGGCTTACTAAGATGGGACAAGCAGCCCCAAGTATTAACATTATTGAGAACGATAAGCGTTTTAGAATCGAAATTTGCGCACCTGGAATGGGCAAAGAGGATTTAACTATCGAACTGAAAAATGAAAATCATTTAGAGGTTACAATGGGCAAGAAGTGTAAGTGTAAACCATCAGATGAGAGTAAAGATAGCGAATCTACTGAACAAGAGCAGAAAGAGCCACAAGAGGGTGGTGAAGAGTGTTGTGATTGGGCTAAAGAGCGCAAGAAAGATATTGTAGAGGGGCGTTTTTTACGTAAAGATTTTTCATATATGCACTTCTCACAGACCCTAATCTTACCCGATAATGTAGATAAGGCAAGAATTACAGCTAAGCAAGAGAATGGCGTTTTAACTCTACTATTACCAAAAAAACAGGCATACATAGATGCACAAGCCACAAAGGTAATTACTGTGGATTAATGTGGGTTGATTCGCTAAACTCAAATCCAAGAAGACCGCTGCAAAACCCTTAATAGAAGAGGCTTTTGCAGCGGTCTCACTGTTTTAAACAGTTTCTAAATCTTGCTAAAAAATTACTTTTTCAAGAAGCAGCACTTTAGTACAATACTGCTGCCATCAATTTTACAATCAACCTCCTCGGGGTTATCAGTTAGTCGGATACTTTTTACTTTTGTACCTCGTTTAATGACCATAGACGAACCCTTAACCTTTAAATCCTTTATTACAGTTACAGCATCACCATCACTTAGTTCAGCTCCGTTACTATCTTTGGCTATTGTTATCTCTTCGGCACTACTATTTGTATCCCACTCATAAAAACAGTCTGGGCATATATTTATAGTGCCATCAAAGTAGCAGTTCTCAGCCGAGCAGCTAGGGCACTTCATTATTTCACTCATAAATTGATAATTAAAAAAGGCGAATCCGTATCGAATCCGCCCCTTCATATTAAAGAATAACCTCTTGAACAATCTCCATTCCTTTAAGGAAAGCAGCCTCGTTATCAGGTAATGTCTTATGTAATCTCTCAGGTAGACTCTTAGCTAATCCTAACTTTACACTCTCAGGTGTAACCATAGGCTTAACTTTAAGTAGTGCACCTAGAACCATCATATTAAAATATCTCATTTTTCCCTCTTTAGCAGCTGTCTCAGAAGCATTAACCGAGAAGATACGAATATCTTTACGTGTAGGAGGTACTGTGATTCCATTAGGATCGTAAATTAGTACACCACCTGGCTTAACTGTCTCTTCGAACTTATTTAGCGACTGCTGATTTAGGATAACAACAGTATCATATACCTGAACAATAGGCGAACTGATAGGTGTATCGCTAAGGATAACCGTAACGTTAGCTGTTCCACCACGCATCTCAGGTCCGTATGATGGCATCCAAGTTACGTGCTTGTCTTGCATAATTCCAGAGTAAGCAAGGATTTTACCCATTGAGAGCACACCTTGACCACCAAAACCAGCAATAATTATC
>CAYJHM010000003.1:0-16843 GCA_964369935.1 uncultured Rikenellaceae bacterium | reverse complement strand
TTCATAATATATCTTTATATTAAAAAATTAATTTATAAACACTCACCCTTAACCTTGATGTCGCCTAGAGGAGAGAATGGGAATACATTCTCAACCATCCATGTGTTCGACTGAACAGGAGTTAATTTCCAACCAGATGAACAAGTACCCACAACCTCTACTAGTGAAAGACCTTTGCCCTCCATTGAGTTAGTGAAAGCTGTTTTAAGTGCTGCCTTAGTTTTCTTGATTGTAGCAAGGGTGTGTACGCTTTGACGAGTTACATAATGAACACCATCAAGCTGCGCAACCATATTACCCATCTTTACAGGATAACCGTGTAGTTTAGCATCACGTCCGTAAGGAGAGGTAGATGTTTTTGAACCTATCAGTGTAGTAGGAGCCATCTGGCCACCAGTCATACCGTAGATACCATTGTTGATATAGATAACAACAATATTTTCGCCCCTGTTACATACCTGAATAAACTCAGCTGTACCGATAGCTGCTAAGTCGCCATCACCTTGATAAGTAAACACCATTTTCTCTGGGTTAAGACGCTTAACTGCAGTAGCAACAGCAGGAGCACGTCCGTGTGCCGCCTCAATCCAATCAATATCAATGTAGTCGTAGGCTAATACCGAACAACCAACAGGAGATACTCCAACAGTTTTCTCCTCTAATCCAAGCTCGTCGATAACCTCTGCAACTAGCTTATGAACTGTACCGTGTGTACAACCAGGACAGTAGTGCATAGTTTTATCGGTGATAAGACGAGGCTTGTTATATACTATGTTCTCAGGAACAATCGTAGCTCTATTATTTTCCATTATCGAATCCAATTATTTAATTAATGACTCTTTAAGCGCCTCTAGCACTTCGCTAGGAGAGTGGATTACACCACCACATCTACCGTAGTGAAGAACTGGGATATTTGATTCGCCATAAAGTGAAATCTTAATATCCTCAACCATCTGACCAGCACTTAACTCCACAGATAGGATACCCTTAACCTGCTTTGACAGTTTACGTAACGGCATAGTAGGGAATGGGAATAGAGTGATTGGACGAAGTAGACCAACCTTGATACCCTCCTCACGAGCCATTTCAACAGCCTTCTCGCTTATACGAGCCGACGAACCATAAGCAACAATTAGATACTCAGCATCTTCTGTGTAGTACTCTTGGTAACGTACCTCATTCTCCTCGATAGCCTTGTATTTAGCTTGTAATTTGTGGTTAAACTTCTCTTGGCTAGGCGCCTCAAGATCAAGTGAAGTAACAACATTCATCGAGCGGTTTTTCTTACCTGTAACACCCCACGAACCACATTGTGCCTCTACTTCAGCCTCTGTACGACGAGGCTTAATCTCGCTTAGTTCAACCTTTTCCATCATCTGACCAATGATACCATCAGATAGAAGCATAACAGGATTACGATATTTAAATGCTAGATCGAAACCTAGATCTACGAAATCGTTCATCTCTTGAACCGAGTTTGGTGCAAGAACAATTAGCTTATAATCACCGTGACCGCCACCTTTTACTGCTTGGAAGTAGTCTGACTGCGCTGGCTGAATAGTACCAAGACCGGGACCTCCCCTAACTACATTTAGAAGAACACATGGAAGTTCTGCTCCTGCAATGTAAGACAGACCTTCAGCCTTTAAGCTCATTCCAGGACTTGACGATGATGTCATTACCATTTTTCCAGCTGCCGCACCACCATATACCATATTGATAGCAGCAACCTCACTCTCTGCTTGAAGAACAACCATTCCTGTTGTCTCCCACGGTTTAAGCTCCATTAGAGTCTCAATAACCTCAGATTGTGGCGTAATAGGATAACCAAAGTAACCATCACAACCGCAACGTACCGCTGCGTGTGCAATTACCTCATTACCTTTCATTAATTTTACCTCTTTCATAAACTGATTCTTTGTTTAAGTAAGTTTTACTCTGATTTCTCTTTGTATACAGTGATACAACTGTCTGGGCATATCATGCCACAAGTGGCACAGCCAATACACCCCTTTTCTGTGTCATTAAGTTCCGCAAAGTTGTATCCCTTACGGTTTACTAAGTGACTCAAAGTAATAACCTCTACCGGACAAACTGATACACACACGGCACAGCCTTTGCATCTCTCAATGTCTACAACGATAGCACCTTTAATTTTAGCCATTTTATAAATAATTATTTAAGTTAATTGCTTTTGGCGGTTTACGCCTCTTGCAGGGCAAATTTAGTAAAAATATTTTAATTATTACTATTTTCACTCTTAAAAATATTGAAAATCTCCTCTTAAACAAAAAAATACGGAGCACAAACTAGTGCTCCGTATCATAAATTTATTCCGACAATTCAGGAATATGAGTTTCATTCATTTTACTATCACCTATCAAGTGCTCGGTGAAGTAATCAGCAGTACGCCAGAACCAATAATCATTCATATTGCCAAAACCATGACGCTGTGTTGGTAGAATAATCATATCAAATCGTTTGTTTGCACGTATTAACGCATCGGCTACCCTCATAGAGTTCGCAGGATGTACATTTTCATCTATTTCGCCGTGAACAAGTAGAAGTTTACCTTTTAGATTTTTAGCCAATTCTGGATTGGTTGCTATCTTGTAAACAAAAGTTGTATCGGTACCCTCAACTTTTTCGTAAACACCATGATGTTTCTCACTCCACCAACGGTTATATATGTTGTTATCGTGGTTACCTGCTGATGAAACAGCCACTTTAAAGAAGTCTGGGTATACTAACATAGCTGCAGTAGACATAAATCCTCCACCCGAGTGTCCGTGAATACCTATCTTCGATATATCAATAAAGTTGTGACGAGCAGCCAGCTGCTCGATAGCACGTTTCTTATCAGCTAGCCCATAATCTCTTAGGTTACCATAACCATAAGTGTGGTATGCCTTCGAACGAATTGAGTGACCCCCTCTGTTACCCACTGTAATAACAACAAATCCAAGTTGTGCAAGCTGATCAACACGTAACATTGAAGGTGAGAATGCCTCGTTTACTGCCTCTACCTGTGGACCTGGGTATACATATGCAATAATTGGATACATTTTTGTTGAGTCAAAATCGTAAGGCTTATACATAACACCATATAGGTCTGTAATACCATCGGCAGCCTTTACTACATAACGCTCAGGGAATTTATATCCTTGTGCTAGTAGAGTAGAGAGATCAGAAGTTTCAAGTTCAAGAATCATCTTTCCACTGCTGTTATATAGTGCACTTTTAGGAGCGGTATCAACTCTCGAGTAGTTTGAAACAAATAGTGTCCCCTTTTCGTTCATATTACTTTTAAAGTGATAATCGCCTTTATTCAGTACTTTAAAGCCCGAACCATCAAGCTTAACTCTACATAGGTGCTCGTAATAAGGATTTTGCCCTTTCTCAACACCAAATGCAGAGAAATATAGATATCTACCTTTTTCATCTACATGAAAAACGGCATCGGCGTGATATTCGCCTTTAGTTATCTGATTAATGATATCCCCTTTCTCGTTATATAGGTAGTAGTGAGCCCAGCCATCACGCTCCGAGCGTACAATAAATTTCTTGCCATTATCAATCATAATAGGGTTACGCTCCTCAAGAGAGATATTCATCTCGGTTGAAGAAATTTCGCTAATTTCACCACTATTAATATTTATACGAACATTGTCTTGACGCTTATGGTCACGGCTTGTACGTCCGATAATGATATGGTTGTTATCTCCTAACCAAATAGTAGGGTGGTATTCACGTTCAATCTCTTTAACAAATTTACTTGGGGTGCTATATGTATGAATTGCTTGGTCTTTATACTTAGATATGTCGATAACACGACTTTTAAGGCTATCCATAGCAAAAATTTCAAGACTATACTTATATGCATCTTTCTCTCCTGCCATCATATAACGGTAGCTCTGAAGTGTTGGACGTGGTTTCGCTATCGAGTTGATAACCCATAATTTACGTATATCACGAGCATCACTACGTACAATAGCAAAGTGTTTAGAGTCGGCCGACCAGCTAATTCCTGGGTTATGACGCTTAGTAGGGAAGTCTTTTATTTCGGTGTCTAGTAGGTAGTTATGATCTTTCCCGTAACTGTAACCATCAACTCCTGTTGTTGTAATCTGTTTTTCTACGATAGTACTATCTTTGTCGTCCTCTATCGCTTTAGCTAAATTTTCGGCGTCGATATAGTATAGGTTAAAGTTTTTCGAGAATATAGCGCCCTTACCATCAGGTGAAACTGATGCCCAACCTGGGAATCTTTTCTCCTTTTCGTAATCAACAAGTTCAAAAATTTTCCCTGTTGTCATATTGTAATTAAAGAAGTAACGCTTTTTCTCTTTTTTAGGCTTAGGAGCAGTGTACTTTTTGCCCTCAGCCTCTAGCTTCTCTTTTTTCGCATCCTCTTTTTTCTGCTCGGCTTTCGTTAATTTTTTGTCAATCTCACGACGACTCTGAACCTCAAAACGGAAACTTTTTCCATCGTCAGCAAACTTAATACCTTGAAGATTCAAAGAGTTAGACTCTAGTGGATCGCCAGTGATAACAGATAGTTCTGCAGCCATCTTTTTGTGGTCAAACAGAGGAGACTTGCGTTTCTTTAAAGCATCAACGAAGTAGTAAGTTGTTCCCTCCGAGGTTTTGAATGTGTACCAAAAAGCATTGCCGCTCTCTAACCATTGCGGATTAATCCCTTGCGAGTAGACCATCTTACGAATCTTCGAACTAGAGAACCTTTCAGCTAACTGATAGTTGCTTTTTGTGATAGGTTCATTCTGAGCAAATAGCGATATTCCGCCAAACAGCAGCGATATTGCTATTAATGAAATCTTCTTCATTTTTTAATTAATTTAATTATTTGTATTAATGTATGTTGTTAATTTGAACTGCAAAATTACGTTAAATTTCGCAAATAACCAATATTTAGTTAATATATGTTAAGTAAAGAGCATAAAAAAAGGAGACTAAATGTCTCCTTTTTATGTTGTGCTACCAACGATTACTCAACAACTGGAACAATCGAAACGTATGATTTTCCACCAGCTTTCTTTTTGAATGCTACTGTTCCATCAACTAGTGCGAATAGGGTGTGATCTTTACCTAGACCAACATTCTCACCTGGATTGTGCGCTGTGCCTCTCTGACGTACAATGATATTTCCCGCTTTGGCAAATTGTCCACCGAAAAGCTTAACGCCAAGACGCTTGCTCTCTGATTCACGGCCGTTCTTTGAACTACCTACTCCTTTTTTGTGTGCCATCTCAACTTAGACTTTTAAATGTTTAACCTACAATTTCCTCAACTACAATTTGAGTTAGATATTGACGGTGTCCATTCTTAACTCGGTAGCCTTTCCTTCTTTTCTTCTTGAAAACAATAACCTTATCATCCTTTAGGTGTCTGATAATTCTTGCTTTCACCATAGCAGCTTCTACAACAGGTGCTCCTACTTTTACCTGACCGTCATTCTCAATTAGCAGGACTTTATCGAAGCTCACTAGTGAGTTTTCCTCACCTTTTAGACGGTGAACATACAGCTTACGATCCTTCTCAACTTTAAATTGTTGACCTGCGATTTCTACAATTGCGTACATCAATTATAATTAAATTAATTTAAAATTTTCAGCCCTTGCGAGGCCTATTTACCTTATTCAGAGTGCAAAGTTAATATAAATATTCTATATATCAAAATATTTTTAATTTTTTATTATTGTCTGGGGAAATTGAGGATCGAATTTATGCACGTCATAGCTACCCTAAAACACACCATATAAAGTACACCTGTACTACGCAGGTGTGTTTTAGGGCACCTCTAACGCACCTAAACCCGATTTTGGATAGACCGCTAATGCAGGGTACAAAAAAATCAATAAAAATAATTCTCCAAGCTCACTAATTTAAAATCAACTGTAAGTGTCATTTAATTAATGATTTATCCGACTATTTGATTTTTTATTAATTTCCTTAGGCATTAATATTAAATAAACTTAACTCTTAACTTAGGAGTATCCATATCCTTATCAAGAGGGAAGATAGGGCGGATAAGCCTCTTGTATGGTAGTTCGGTTAGCTCTTGGTCTACACCTCCTCTGGTGTGAGCCATCATCCAGTCGCCACGCATCTCATAAAGCTCTTCGGTAAGGTAACCTAGTTTAACAACTATTATATCAGCCTCACGTGGCTTAAGATTTAACCTGTCGAAATCACGCTCGTAGTGAAATGGCTTGCGAGTACGTGAAACAATCACTTGAATACCTCCTGTTCGAATAACTACTTGAGGATTGTCAGGGTCGTTATAGATACTCTCAACTCTACCTGTAAGAGTAATTGGTGGGGCATAGCGATCATCAACCATAGCACCTACCTTGCCACTAACTTTTACCCCTACACCAGCAGCTATCGCCATATCTACAAATTCACCACCAGGTATCGAGGCATAAATCATGCGCTTACCACCTTCTGTAAAAAACTCTTCACGTTTGAGTAATTTTTGCAGAGTCCATGTAACATCACCAGCACCACCTGCAGTAGGATTGTCACCCATATCACTTATGAAATATGGACGCTTGTCGCTCTTTATTGCCTTATCTAAAACCTCTTCAAGGGTTGCCGTTGGTGCAACAAAAACAAAATCGTTACGAGCTGCCCAGAATTTTTCGGCTAGAAGTTTCGCACCCTTTTTTACTTGATTCTTATTATCGCCCACTACCATTACAACACCATGGTTGCGTGGCTCGTCAGCCCATGGGTACGACATCCATATAGCAGCATCTATTACACCTTTTTTAGCCTCAATAGGCTCGATAGCTTTATATAACGAGCGTCCTGGCTCTATTCGAGTACTAGTTTTTTCGCCTGGTAAAAGAATTGGAACTCGAACCCACGCTTTGTACGTAGGTTTACCTTTGCCACTTTCTAACCTGTCAAGAAGATTAACTATTGCACGCTCACGTGAGATAAATCTGTCTTCGTGTGGAGATAAGCGATAAGCAGTGATTAAATCGGTATGTTTAGCCAATCTATGAGATACACAACCGTGAGGATCCATAGAGGTTGAGATTATTACATCATTACCAACCAATTTACGAATTTTGGTTATATAATCACCCTCAGGGTCGTCTAGCCCCACAACGCTCATTGCTCCGTGAATATCTAAGAATAGCCCATCGTAAGGCATTCCCTTAGCTAGCAACTCAAGCGATTGATTAACTAGTGTGTCATAACACTCTCGTGTAACGATTCCACCAGGTGTGGTCCATGCATATAGTGTTGGTACCCATTCAGCACGATTAATCAACCCTGCATTATCTTTAAAAAAAGGGTATCCTTTTATGATATCGTCTCCATATCGAGGCTTGAAATCGGATAAGTTGGTTACAGCAGGCGAGAATGTGCTACATTCGATACCTATCCCCACGATTGCTACCTTGGGTAGTTTTTTCTTTTTATCTTTAGCCTGAGCGGCAAATGCCATCAAGATAAATAATAAAAGTAGTGATAATTTTGTTTTCATGATTTTTTATTTTGTATGGGTTAAAATTTCAACTATTTTTGAGGCACTTCTTAACGAAGAACCACTGTTGCCAACCAGTTTTTTTAATTCGATATAGTCTGCATTTAATTGCTCTCTCTTATTACCATTGGGTAGTATAGCACGTAACTCCTTAGTTGCATTATCTACTGTCATCAGTTTGCTAGAGAAGAGCTCACGTACCGCCTCGCGACCTAGTATTATATTAACTAACGATATGAATTTAATCTTAACAAAGAGCCTAAACATTAAAGCTGCAAAGCGAGATGTGTGGTAACATACAACCTCGGGAACCCCAAGTAGAGCCGTCTCTAGGGTGGCTGTGCCTGAGGTTACTATTGCTGCCTCGCTGTTAAGTAGAATATCGTAGGTCTTATCGGTGAGCAGAGTGAGGTTTGTTGCTCCATTATCTATCACCTTCTGATATAGTTCGGGCGATAGCCAACTAACACCAGCTATTACAAACTGATAATTGGGGAATCTCTCCGCCACCTTACTCATAAATGGTAAATTTAGCTCTATCTCCTTAACTCGGCTGCCAGCAAGTAGCGCAATAATAGGCTTATCAGCTAACGAATTATTCTTGATAAATTGCTCTTTGGGTGCTACATTTTTTTTCGATTGTTCTATCTCGTCCATCAATGGATTACCAAAATAGTGTGCTTTAATATTATGCTTAGCAAAATATTCTACCTCGAAAGGTAGGATAACGAAAAGTTCATCAACATATTTGGCAATTTTTTTGACTCTCTTTTCATTCCACGCCCACACCTTAGGGGCAATGTAATAGAATGTTTTGAAACCTCGGGTTTTAGTGAATTTAGCTATGCGTAGATTGAACCCCGAGTAATCGACTAGAATAACTACATCGGGATTATAGTTAGCTATATCCTCTTTGCAGCTCTTGATGCGTTCGAGCAACTTACCTATACTCTTAGCTATAGCCACAAACCCCATCACTGCACTATCTTTGTAGTGCGAAACAAGATTTTCAGCCCCGCCAACCTGTACCATACGATCACCGCCCCAGAAACGAAATGTTGCCTCTTGGTCGTAGTGCTTAATACCCTCCATTAATTTTGAAGTATGAATGTCACCTGATGCTTCGCCTGCTATAATGTAGTATCGCATATAATTAACTAATCGTTTAACAAATCGGGGCGTAGGGCTCTCGTGCGTGAGAGAGCCTGCTCGTGTTGCCACTGAGCTATCTTAGCTGCGTGACCTGATAATAGCACCTCAGGAACGCTCCAGCCATTAAACTCGGCAGGTCGTGTATACACAGGAGGAGCCAGTAGGTTATCTTGAAACGAGTCTGTTAATGCCGAGCACTCATCGCCAATAGCCCCAGGGATAACCCTTACTACCGCATCTGTAATCATTGCTGCCACAAGTTCACCCCCAGTAAGAACAAAATCGCCTATTGATAACTCAAGTGTAACAAGATGCTCACGTATGCGGTAATCTATACCTTTATAATGACCACACAGAATAATAATATTCTCCATTGTTGAGAGCCTATTAGCGTGATGCTGCTTAAATGTTTCGCCATCTGGAGTTACATATATTATATGATCGTAGTTACGTTCAGATTTTAATTTCTCAATACATCTATATATAGGTTCAATTTTCATAACCATTCCAGCCTCGCCCCCAAATGGATAATCATCTACTTGACGGTGCTTGTCGGTAGTGTAATCACGAATATTGTGCACAACAATTTCAACTAACCCTTTCTCTTGAGCTCGTCGTAGTATGGATTGATTGAGTGGACTATCCAACAACTCGGGTACAACCGTTAAAATATCTATTCGCATAACCTAACGTGCAAATGAGACCTCGCCATTAATAGCCTCGGTGATGAATGGATTATTTTGTGCCTCGTACGCTAAAGTAGAGTGATCGCCATGGCCAGGATAGATTGTTACATCGCCCCCTAGTACCATAATATTATTAAGAATAGAACCCATTAACTGCGAATAGTCGCCCCCCTCTAAATCGGTGCGTCCAATACTTCCTTTAAATAGAGTATCGCCAGTAAATAGAGTCTTGCTCTCCTCGTGGTATAGGCATATCCCACCCCTTGTGTGTCCAGGGGTGTGTATTACATTTAGTGTGCTCTGTCCAAAAGTAACCTCGTTGGTACTGTTTAAATCAATATCAACACTATTAATTATCTCCCTATCAGGAATCATTCCAAACATAACAGCCGATTTTCGTGACCCTCTGAAAAGAGGTTCATCTAACTTAGAGGCAGCAAAAGGAACTCCGTACTCCTCTACAAGATGCGATACACCTACAATATGGTCGATATGCAGATGCGTATTAGCGGCAAGCACAATTTTTAAGTCGTGCTTGGTTACATACTCCTCAAAACGCTCCCACTCTTTTAGTGTAAGAATACCACAATCAATAACTGCGCACTCTTTTGTTACCTCGTCTATAATAAGGTATGTTACCTCTCTGAAAGGATTAACGGCAAATGGCTTAACTTTTATCATAATACTAAGTTTAAAACAAAGATAATGTCAAATAAATAAGAATAATAGATTTGTAATCAGATAATTATAGGTCTAATGTACTATATAAATCGGCGTCATTAAACAATTTCCAACCCTGATTAACGCTAATTGCTCTATTATTTTGCGTGTTGTCTACAGTGTCACGTGGATTAGCTCCATACTCAGCATATAGCTGATTTATTCCTGCTAGAAGGCTCATTTGCTCTGTCTCGTGTAGGTTCATTGCTCTTGATGGTTGAACCACTAAATTCGAAACGGCAGCAATCTTAGTTAACTCGATAGCAGTAATACACTCTTTGTTAGCAATAGGTGTATTTTCAACTGATACCCTCCTCATTACTGCCATAACCTCTGGTTTAAGAGCTTGGGCACGACGTATTTCAACTAATATCTCATCATACGAGTGTTCTGCACCAATAGGCTCGATACAGTAATAAGTCTCTAATTCAGCAGTTTGAAGATACTCTAATGTTTTCTCTCTTTCGATAACATTAATCGAAGTGTCTATACCTTCACGTAGTCTATTAACGTGGTAAACACCTGTAACACCTGCACGCTTCATTATTTTAGCTTGCTCAAGAGAGAAATCGCCAATGTTAGCAACTAACCTGATTCGGCTATCTATCACTGGACGAACAGCTTCGATAATAGATATATACTCTTCAAAAGGGTAATCAGCTGTACACATTAAGAATATATCATCTATCTTCTCTTTGCTGATAGATATTACAGTTGATATTATCTCCTCCTTGCTTTTGCGCCACGTATTGCCAAGTGCATAGTGATCCTTACCTAACGAACAGAATACACAGTTTCCCGAGCAAGGTTCTGCATTTAATCCAATCTGTACAAATATGTATGCCTTTTTCCCAAATTTACTGCGACTTAATCTGTTAGAGGCTGATATAAGATGATAAAAATCATCACTATGACAATCAACTTCTAAAAGTTTAATAATCTCTTGATCGCTACACTCTGCAGGGTTATTATAGCACCTCTCCACAATCTCTTTTACACTCATAAGTTTAATGTTCTTATTTTATTCTATTATCTACTAGTGATTTATGAACCCGAAGTTGTAGAGTGAACCCATTACAAAACCTCAAGTACTGCGTCACTTTAATCTCTTATATCCTTACTTACAGGAGTAAGCCCAGATATTAAAAATCGACAAAACTCAGGTTATTAGGATTTTTGCAACGGTCTCGTACTTAGTACCCGAATTCCTAAAATCGCAGGCAAAGGTAATAAATTAATTTAAATATAACAAGTGGAATCCACTAATTTATTGTTAAATATAGAGTTCAGCTTATTGATCTATACATTTTTAATAAGAAATAGTCTATTTTACTTAATATCAGTAAAGTAGACTATTTCTTATCTCCCTCTTAAAATGCTCTCTTTGAAACTTCAAAGATAAATTATTATTAGTCTATCAGCACCCCTCAATTTGTGTCTGTGGTCTTATAGCACCCATATTGGCTATGCCTGTTTTTGCAATTTCGGTGAAGACTGCTTTAATCTCTTTTTTGTAGTTCTCAGGCTCGCTAGAGGCGAAAATATATCCTAAGCGAGATAAATCTTTTTTAGAAGTCTCGCCTTCCACAGTTTGAGAGATAAATAATGCATTACCAGAAGTTTCATACTCTTGTGCTAATGCTTCACCCTCAGGGGTAGTAACATCAACCACTGTAAAAACAAATTCGCCACGCTTTAGGTTACTTGAAAAATTCTCATCAAGTACCTCTTTTGTTAAACTCTCCATTGCTTTACAAGTCTCGCTTCTATCCTCTCCAATAAAGTAGATTACATTAATTGCATCCTCCTTAACTGTTGCCTTACACCCAAAAAGTAGGGCAAGAAGGCTTAACATAATTATATTTTTCATACGCTTAAATAAGTTATTGATTATTCGCAACAAAGGTAAATAATAATTGTCACTTATACAAATATATATATATTGTTATTTCCTAAGTTATCTCCACATTTCGCTCTTCTTGTTTAATCCCTCTATTGTCGAGGCATCAAATGTTGGATTTTTTACTCCCATTTTGCGTTGCTGTTGGTAATCTCGAAGAGCAGCTAAGGCATATTTAGATAGTAGTGCTATGGCAATTAGGTTGGTGATAGTCATAAGTGCCATAAACAGATCGGCAAAGTTCCAAACTATATCAAGACTAGCTATTGACCCCCACATAACCATTGCCCCTACTATTACTCGATAGATAGTTACAAATATTGGTTTATTATTTATGAACCGTATATTTGTCTCGCCATAAAAGTAGTTACTGATAATCGAACTAAAGGCAAAAAGAAATAGTGCAATAGCAATAAATATACCACCAGCCGAACTGATATGCGAGGTGATGGCTAGCTGAGTAAGCTCGATGCCTTTTACCGAGCCATCAAGAGGAATGTCGGCCATAAGTATAATAAACGCTGTTGAACTACATATAATTAAGGTATCGGTAAATACCCCAAGTGTTTGAATGAATCCCTGATCAACAGGGTGCTTAACATCGGCAGTAGCAGCAGCATTAGGTGCTGAACCCATACCCGCCTCGTTTGAGAATAGACCACGTTTAATCCCTTGCATGATTATAGCACCTAGCGACCCTCCTATAAACTCTCTAATACCCATAGCCTCGCCCACTATCATAGATAAAATGGATGGTAATTTCTCGATATTCATTGTTATAATAACCACCGCTAATAATATATATAGTATAGCCATAACTGGAACAATTATCGAAGAGATAACAGCTATTCTATGTACTCCCCCAAATATCACTAGTAGAGATAGTACTGTAATTATTATTCCCACAACAGTTTTGTCGAATCCAAAAGCCACATCAAAAGCAATAGCTACGGTGTTTGCTTGTACCGAGTTGAATGCTAAGCCAAATGTTATGGTTATGAGAATTGCAAATAGAACACCAAACCATCGTTTACCCAACCCATGCTGCATATAGTAGGCAGGGCCTCCTATGAACGAATCTTTTGAGCGACGCTTGAATATCTGAGCCAGTACAGATTCGATAAAACCCGATGCCGAACCAATTAGAGCAATTACCCACATCCAGAAGATAGAGCCAGCCCCTCCGATAGCTATAGCAGTGGCTACACCAGCTAAATTACCAACCCCCACACGTGAAGCAGTAGAGATACAGAATGCCTGAAACGAGGACACACTTCTGCTACGACGATTAGTATTACTAACTCCCTCGCCAAGAAGCTTAAACATTAACGGTACATTACGGAATTGTACAAAACCACTTCGTATAGTGAAGTAGGTTCCAGCTATTAGCAGAAGGGCTATTACTATATACCCCCAAATGAAATTGCTGACAGATAAGATAAATTCGTTCATAATACTATATATTACGTTTTCGCCAATTAAATTTACGCATAAACCATATCGATAGTAAAGCAAGTACCGTTCCATATGCAACCTCACTGCTCCATACCCATATCAGAGATGTTTCAAATACCGATACAGCTAACCATATAACCAGTACATACGATGCTAATGTAATTAGTTCAAGATAGAACGCATGCTTGGTATAACCTGTTCCTGATACCGTTTCGAAAAATACCATAGCAACGGCAAAAGCAATTGATATAATACTAATCATAGGGATTATCTCTCTTGCACCATTAATTATACCAATTTCGTCGGTATATATAACAAGTGCAGGGTCGGGATAGATAAGTAAAAATATCATTATCGGAAGAGTGATAAATAGGCTCATCGAAAGTACCTTTATCGAGGTAGGCATCACTTCATTACTGCGCCCTTCGCCAATAAGACGACTAGTGAGAGTGTTTGCTGCTGCCCCCATAGCAAATAGTGGAATACCAACAAGCATAAACACATTACGCACTACCATTGTAACAGCTAAATCTCTCTCTCCCATACTCTCAATCATAAAAAAGAAGTATAACCACATACCATACGAAAAGAATTTTTGTAGCATAGTAGGTGTTGAAAGCTTTATTATATCTCTGATAATTGAGGGGGTGTAACTACTCCCTTTAAATACCTTATGACCTTTGATTGGATTAGTTGCTAAGGTGTAAATAATAAAGAAAATCGAGGCAGATATCTCGGCAATAACCGAAGCGATAGCAGCACCCTTAACGCCCAAAGCAGGATTGTATGGTGTTCCGAATATTAATGCCCAATCAAGAAATATATTCACTAATGCCATAACAAGAGTGGAGTAACTGATAGATTTTGTTTTAGATAACCCAATGTAAAACGAACGGAACATAAAGTTAATCGAGGCAAAAAAGATACCGTAACCTCTAAACGAAAGAAACTCCATAGATACATCATATACATTACTTGAAGTTAATACCGCACCCATTAACCAAGGGGTGAGAAGTTCAATTATTCCAAATAAAATCGAAGCGAACAGCAGAATCATGCATAGCCCATGAGTAATTGTAGCTCCAATCTTATCCAAGCGTCCCTCGCCTAAGCGTCGAGCCACAATAATTTGAACCCCCATAGCTACGCCCCACGCTAGAGTAGTAAAGAAATAGTAGTAAACCCCCGACATTGCGGCAGCACCCAATTCTACTTCACCTAATCGGCCAAGAAAAGCCGTATCTGTTATAGCTATTAATGTTTGTGCCAAATTTCCTAGCATTATAGAATAGGCAATATTCCATATAGTTTTATAACTTATTTTGCTACCTGCAATTAATTTTTTAAGCATAATGTGTCGTTTAATTAGCTGCAAAGGTAGTACATTTTTATGAATAATTATTGCCTCGGGGAAATTGTGGATCGAATTTATGCACGTCATAGCTGCCCTAAAACCGATTTTGGGTAGACCGTGAATGTAAAGTGTAAAAAATAATAAAATGAATTTTTCAAGCCCCTCTAATTCAAATTATTCGTATATGTCAACTATTTAGTAAGTTATCTGAACTTTTGATTTTTTGTCGGACACTAATATTATCAAATACTAAAAAAGTTAATGAAAATGACAAAAAAAGTTTAAAATTTATATTGTAATTAAAAAATTATTTACTATTTTTGCATCGTTTCAAAGATAACTATTATAATAATGTATAAAATTTAAACTTATGGATGCTAGAATTCAAAAGCGTTTTGAGACGCTATCTAAATTGGTTGGTAATACCAACCTTATCAAGATTAATTTTACCTACAAAGGCGAGCCAATGCATATTTTTGCTAAAACGGAGCACCGTAACTATTCGGGTAGTATAAAAGACCGTATTGCACTGAATATTTTACGTAAAGGTTATGAGTCTGGTTTAATTAATAGCGAAACTGAGGTTGTTGAGGCAACAAGTGGTAATACAGGTATTGCTTTTAGTGCTCAAGCGAGATTTTTAGGCCATAAAGTGGTAATTTATATGCCAGACTGGATGAGTGCCGAGCGTATTAACTTGATGCGTAGCTACGGCGCTGAGGTGAGATTAGTATCTTCTGAAGAGGGTGGATTCCTAGGAAGTATAGCTATGACTAAAGAGCATGCTGAAAGGGTTGGTAATGTATTCTTACCTTGTCAGTTTGAGAACGACGAGAATGTTAATGCACACTACTCAACAACAGGTCCAGAGATTTTCCGTCAGATGGCTAGTGCTGATGCTAAAATAGATGCTTTTGTGGCAGGTGTAGGAACTGGTGGTACAGTTATGGGAGTTGCTAAGTACCTTAAAGAGGTTGATAGCTCGATTATGACTCATCCACTTGAGCCATCTAACTCGCCTGTACTAACAGCAGGTACAAAGGTAGGGCATCACCGTATCCAAGGTATCAGCGACGAGTTTATTCCATCAATCGTTAAACTAGACGATCTAGATTCGATTGTTAGTGTTGATGATGGTGATTCAATCATTATGGCTCAGAAGATTGCTAAGCAGCTAGGAATGGCGGTTGGTATCTCTTCGGGAGGTAACTTTATTGGAGCTCTAAAGTTAATGCTGGAGAATCCATCATATAAGAATGTTGTAACTATCTTCTCTGATTGTAATCTTAAGTACCTAAGCACTGATTACACTAAAGTAGAGCCAGTTCAAGATGATTTCTTATCAACTGATGTTGAACTTATTGATTTCGAAGTGTTCACTATCTGTCACTAGAACATTTAAATAGCTTAAAAAGAGGATAATCGAATTGTCGATTATCCTCTTTTTATTTGAAACAAGGTATTTCGTTTTGAATAGTGTAGTTAATAAAATCTTCGGTATGGGCGCAGTGGTGCGATAAGCCATTGGTAATAATTATATAGTTTGCCTTAATGTAGGCGTTGTATCGGGTGGCCTGTTCGAATGTGGTAGATGTAATTTTGATGTGTGGTGCTTTGCATTCAACTAATATATACGGTTGTCCCTTGCTGTTATATATTACCATATCTGCTCGTTGAGGCTTCCCGTTAGTAAATAGGAAGTGTTGTTCGGTAGATATATTAATCATTGGTGTTGATTTGTAATTTACAAGATAGTGAATAAAGTGTTGCCTAACCCACTCCTCAGGGGTTAATGCTACCCATTGTTTGCGTGTAATATCAAATACCGAATAGCCACCAGCTGGTGTTGTCTCTTTGATAGATACTTTACAGCTAGGTAGATTTAATTTAATATTACAAACTTTTGGTGTCATAATTAGTCGTCCCTTAAAAAGGTTTAATATTTTATTTGTCAATACTTTAGCAAAAAGTACAGCATTAAATTTCTGCCAGTTTTTGTTTGATTTAACTATTAGTCGGTTGATTTTTCGGTTTTCTGCTGGTATTTTTTCACTCTA
>CAYJHM010000002.1:0-34422 GCA_964369935.1 uncultured Rikenellaceae bacterium | reverse complement strand
GGCGATACTATTCCACTTGATGTTTATAACAATAACTACACTGTGGTATTTAAAGAGATAACTCCTCATATTAGGCAGATAGTTGATAGTAGTTATCCTGATCGCTCTATTCAGCCATATAGCGGGGGCAAATATACGATAGGTATTTTTGATGGTTACAACGATGCTCTAACTGCTCAAAAAACAATTCCAGGCAGTTCAATTGTAACTATCCCTAAGAGATAAGAAATTAATATTAACATTAAATTGGAGATTATGGATTTACTATTTATTGCACTACTTATTTTGCTAGCACTATTTCTAGTGATAGTAGAGGCCCTATTGGTACCAGGTATAACCGTGGCGGCTATAGGTGCTCTTGCTTCGATTGCTTATGCAACTGTATTAGTTTATCAGGATTATGGATTTAATTGGGCTATTATCACCCTAACTGTTGCTATTGCTCTATCGGTTGTTACTCTGTTTCTTGCTATTAGGCGAAAGAATATAGCAAAAATAGAGCTAAAATCGAATAGCGACTCGGCTATACCTAATGTTCGTGATAGTGTAGCGCAAAATAGCAAAGGTGTTACAATGTCTCGTTTAGCTCCGATGGGAACTGTTATTATTCAAGGAAATAGTTACGAAGCTAAGTCGATTTCGGGAATGTTAGATCCTAAAAGTGATGTAACAGTAGTTGGATACGAAGATAATGTTCTAGTAGTAGAATTAACAAACAATAATAATTAAAAACTGTAATTATGGGCGAATTATCAATGGTAATATTACCAATAGTAGCTATTGTGCTACTGATTATTTTCTTCTATTTTGTACCAGTAGGTTTATGGTTCTCAGCAACCATCTCTGGAGTGCGAATTTCTCTGCTTCAACTTATGCTAATGCGTTGGCGTAAGGTTCCTCCAGGGGTTATTGTTACCTCTATGATAGAGGGTACTAAAGCAGGCTTAGAGCTTAATCCTAACGAACTAGAGTCGCACTATTTAGCTGGTGGAAATGTGCCAAATGTAATTCACGCACTAGTTTCAGCTCAAAAGGCGAGTATCAATCTTGATTTTAAAATGGCTACGGCTATCGATATTGCTGGTCGTAATGTGTTCGAGGCTGTTCAGATGTCTGTTAATCCAAAGGTTATTAACACTCCTCCTGTATCGGCGGTTGCTCGTGATGGTATCCAACTTATTGCTAAGGCAAGGGTAACGGTACGTGCAAATATTAAGCAGCTTGTAGGTGGAGCAGGCGAGGAGACAATTCTTGCTCGTGTTGGCGAGGGTATAGTATCATCAATTGGTTCGTCTGATTCGCATAAGAGTGTTCTCGAGAATCCCGATTTTATCTCTCGCATAGTGCTAAACAAGGGTCTTGATACAGGAACAGCATTTGAGATTCTATCAATTGATATTGCAGATATAGATGTTGGAAAAAATATTGGTGCATTCCTTCAGATGGATCAAGCAAATGCAGATAAGAATATTGCACAAGCAAAAGCCGAGGAGAAGCGTGCTATGGCAGTGGCTCTTGAGCAAGAGATGCTTGCTAAGGCGCAAGAGGCTAGAGCAAAGGTTATAGCAGCAGAGGCAGAGGTGCCTCTAGCAATAGCGGAGGCTTTCCGCACAGGTAATTTGGGGGTTATGGATTACTATAAATTAAAAAATATTCAAGCCGACACTGTAATGCGCGAGACTATTGCTCCGCAGCAGAAATAGTATAGTTTGTTTGCCCTACATACCCATATTATTGGGTGTGTAGGGTAAGCTATTGTTAAATTAATTGTTACAAATTTATGGAAGATGGTCTCTCTGCACGAAGGCAGATAGTAGAGATGCTCAATGGTAAGAGCGAGGAGAAACGAGGGTGTTATAAAAAAACGTTAGAGCTTTTTGGTGTATTAAAAACCGTACTTCACGAATTATCGGGTGATATTAACGATGAGGTTATTAATTCACGCGAGATAAAAGTAGAGTATAGGGATAAAGGGTCGTTCGAGGCACAATTACAGTTTGCCGACGAACTTTTGATATTCAATATGCATACAAATGTATTTGAATTTCCAGAGAATCACCCTATACATAAGCAAGCGTACTCTAATGAGAGTAATTATAACACGCTTTTTGGGGTTATTAATGTATATAACTTCCTTTCCGAGTCGTTTAAAAAGAACCGTTCTGTCGATAAAGGGTATCTGGTAGCTAGAATATTTATAAATCGTGAGGGTAGGCTCTTTGCTGAGGGCGACGCACTAGCGAAATACGACTATTCAACCTTCGGAAGTGAGTATATGACAGAGGATGTGATGCTTGATATTATTGAGACTCTAATGTTGTATGCTATGCAGTTTGAACTGTTTGTGCCACCATTCGGCGAAGCTCAAATTATTGAAGTTGAGCAGCTGAATACTAGAATGGAACACAATAAAATAGCAACAGGTAAGCGATTAGGATATAAACTCTAATTTGTGTTGCTATATAATATATATATAGATGGATAATAAAAAATTGATTGTTGAACGCGGTGCCTCTTTTCATTCGAATGAGGAGAGTGGCGAGGTTACAGCGTTTAGTTGTGAGGGTGCTCGTAAGTTGGGCTCTGTTGATTGGGAGACACCATTAACAGGCGGGCTCTTACATAGTGACATTTTTGAGGTAAGGTTTAAGAACACACGTAAAGGATATTACATAAATGTTAATAATATTCCGCTTAAAGAGGGGGATATTGTAGCTGTCGAGAGCAGTCCTGGGCACGATATAGGTATCATCTCGCTTACTGGAAACATGGTAAGAAAGCAGATGCGTTGTAAGAGATTTAATCCTGAAGGTGTTGAGTTTAAGAAGATTTACCGCATAGCAAAAGATGGAGACATTGTTAAATGGCAAGAGGCTATTGCCCTTGAGCATAGAACAATGATAAGGGCTCGTCAGATAGCCGACCAGCTAGGGCTAAATATGAAGATTGGAGATGTTGAGTACCAGGGCGACAGGGTAAAGGCAATATTCTACTATATAGCAGATGCAAGGGTTGATTTTCGTGAATTAATTAAGGTATTTGCTGAGGAGTTTAGAATACGAATAGAGATGAAACAGATAGGGGCACGTCAAGAGGCTGGCCGTATCGGAGGTATCGGTTCGTGTGGTAGACAGTTATGCTGCTCTACGTGGGTAACAAATTTTGTGTCGGTAACAACAAACTCAGCTCGCTTTCAAGAGATTTCGCTCAACCCACAGAAGTTGGCAGGGCAGTGTGGAAAGCTTAAATGTTGTCTTAATTACGAGGTTGATTCGTATATCGATGTGCGTAAAACATTCCCTAAAGTTAAAGCTCCTTTAGAGACTAAAGATGCACTATATTACCTTGTAAAGACAGATATCTTAAAGCAAGAGATGCTCTTTAGTAGCGACGAACACTCGATGATTAATGTGATAACGATTCCTGTTGGTCGTGTGCGTGAAATTATGAGTCTTAACCGTAAAGGTATAAAGGTAGATACTCTACAAGACGAGAGAAATGTTGTTGCAAAGAAGGTTGAGTATGATTTTACAAGCGCAGTGGGCGATGATAGTATAACTAGATTTGACAAGTCATCGAAAGATAATAAGCGTAGGCGAAATAAACCTTTAAAGGGGAGAAAACCAGACAGTGAAGAGGTTAAAGCAACGGACAGTCGTGATAATCGAAATAATCGCCGCTCAGATAATCCTCGTAATGGAAATAGAGAGCCTCAAGAGAATACGCAGCAACAACAACAGCAGCAGCAGCAGCAGAGGTCAGAAAAACCTAAAGAGGAGGCTAATAAGAGAAGCGAGCAACGTTCAGGTCGTTCGAATAATAGAAGAAGGTATAACAATAGGCCTAAAGGGGGCAGTGATAGTTCAGGAGGCTCACCAGCGGCGGAGTAGTTTCGATTGTAACTATTATAGAGATGTAGAGTTAGGGGTGGAGCTCTTAGCTTAAATATTTAGAAGATGGGTAAAGATAAAATAAAAAGATTTGAGGAAAATCTAACCTTTGCAGCTCTGGTTCAACCCGAGTTTGATGAGATTTTCCATAAAGATTATAAATTAAAAGGAAAGTGGGCTAGTGATTTCTTTAAGAACGATAAGCCCATTGTCCTAGAGTTGGGATGTGGACGAGGAGAGTATAGTGTTGAGTTAGGTAAGCACTATGCCGATAAAAATTTTATTGGTGTAGATATCAAGGGTGCACGTTTATGGCGAGGTGCTAAGAGTGTTACTGATGAGGGTATTACAAATGTTGGTTTTCTACGCACACGAATAGAGTTTATCGAGTCGTTCTTTGGCGAGGGAGAGATTTCCGAGATATGGATTACTTTTCCTGACCCTCAGCTACGTAAGGGTAGGGTCAAGAAACGTTTAACAGCTCCAGAGTTTTTGAGTTACTATGCTAAGTTTCTTAAAAACGACGGTGTAATTCATCTTAAGACCGATAGTCAGCATCTGCACGAATATACTAAGGCGGTAACCGAGGTTAATGGCTTAGAGGTTAAGGAGTGTTGTAGTGATATTTATCCAAACAAGGATAAGTTTATTGCCGAATTATGTTCGATTCAAACAACATACGAAAAGAGGTATCTTAGCGAGGGTATGGCAATAACATATATCCAATTTTCGTTAGCAGGCAAGCAAGAGTTTATTAAACCCGAATTTGCTCCAGACGAACTATTATAAATGAGTATTAATAAAATAAATAAGAGAGATTAAAAATGAAATTTTCAGAGATTTTATCTATTTCTGGGCAGCCAGGCTTGTTCAGATATTTAGCACAGAGTAAAAATGGTATTATTATCGAGTCGTTATTAGATAAGCGTCGTACACAAGTATCATCGCATTCACGTGTAAGTTCGCTAAATGATATAGCAATATACACCGAATCAGAGGATATGCCATTAGCGGAGGTGTTTCAAGCGATTAGCGATGCGCTCCAAGGCGGTGCTGCTATCAGCCATAAAAGTGCTCCAGAGGCGTTAGAGGCAGCCTTTGCAAGCTATGTTCCTACTTATGATAGAGATAGGGTGCGTAGCTCGGATATTAAAAAGGTGTTTCAATGGTATAACCTGTTACAACAAAATGGTATGACTGAGTTTGTTGAGGTAGCTGAAGAGGGTAATACAGAAGAGGTAGAATAGTTTAAAATTTAGGGATATGTCGCTAGAAGATAAGAAAATAATATTTTCAATGGTGGGTGTTTCAAAGACCTTTAATAATAATAAAAAGGTATTAAATAACATCTACCTATCATTTTTCTATGGTGCTAAGATTGGTATTATAGGTTTGAATGGTTCAGGAAAATCTACCCTAATGAAAATCATCGCGGGGTTAGAGAAGTCGTATCAAGGAGAGGTAGTTTTTGCTCCAGGTTATACCGTGGGCTATCTTGAGCAAGAGCCACAACTTGACGAGACAAAAACTGTACGTGAGATAGTAGAAGAGGGGTGTGCCGAAGTGGTAGCACTTTTGAAAGAGTATGAGGAGGTGAATAATCGTTTCCTTGAGCCGATGGATGATGATACGATGAATGCGTTAATTGTTCGTCAGGGCGAACTGACCGAAGAGATAGAGCGTTGCGATGGTTGGGAGCTTGATAGCAAACTTTCTCGTGCTATGGATGCGCTTCGTTGTCCTGCCGAGGATATGCCTATTAGTGTATTATCAGGAGGTGAGCGAAGGAGGGTAGCGTTGTGCCGACTACTTCTTAAAGAACCAGATGTGTTACTGCTCGACGAGCCAACTAACCACCTTGATGCTGAGAGTATTGATTGGTTAGAGCAGCACTTACAACAATATAAAGGGACAGTTATAGCAGTGACCCACGATAGATACTTCCTAGATAATGTAGCTGGTTGGATATTAGAGCTAGATAGAGGTGAGGGTATTCCGTGGGAGGGTAACTACACCGGCTGGTTAGAGCAGAAGAGTAAAAGATTAGAGCAAGAAGAGAAACAAGCAAGTAAGCGTCGTAAGACTCTAGAGCGTGAGCTTGAGTGGGTACGTATGGCACCATCGGCTCGTCAAAGTAAGTCTAAAGCTCGTTTATCTGCTTATGATAAATTATTAAACGAGGACTCGAAGCAGAAAGAGGAGAAGTTAGAGATATATATTCCTAATGGCCCACGCCTAGGGGATAAGGTAATAGAGGTTAAAGGGGTAAGTAAAGCTTATGGCGATAAGTTACTATTCGATAATCTTAATTTCACCCTGCCTCCTGCTGGTATCGTAGGGGTTATTGGTCCTAATGGAGCAGGAAAGAGTACACTATTTAAGCTAATAATGGGTATAGAGAGTGCTGATAAGGGTGACTTTACTGTTGGTGAGACAGTAAAATTGGCCTATGTTGATCAGTCACACAAAGATATATTAGCTGATAAGAGTGTATTTGAGGTTATATCGCAAGATAGTGAATTTGTTACCCTAGGTGGTAGGAGCGTTAATGCTCGTGCTTATCTTGGCAGATTTAACTTCTCGGGGGCAGATCAAGAGAAGAAGTGTGGTGTGCTTTCGGGTGGAGAACGTAACCGCCTGCATTTAGCTATGGCACTGAAGGAGGAGGGTAATGTCCTTTTACTTGACGAGCCAACTAATGATATTGATGTGAATACACTTCGTGCACTAGAGGAGGGATTAGAGAACTTTGCTGGTTGCGCTGTGGTTATCTCGCACGATAGATGGTTCCTAGATAGAATTGCTACACATATATTAGCTTTTGAGGGCGACTCGGAGGTTGTATATTTTGAGGGGGGATATACCGACTACGAAGAGAATCGTAAGCGTAGGTTAGGCAATATCGAACCTAAGAAAATTAGATATAAAAAATTAATTGCAGACTAGATATTATGAAATTACGATTATTTAAAACACTACTCATGGTAGTAGTAGCCTTTTTTGCAACTATTAGTAATGTATCGGCACAAAGTACTGCCGAGATGACTATGGCGCGAGAGTTGGCAAGACAGCAGGGGTATAGCGAAGATCAAATCAATGCTATGTTTGCAAATGCTAAAGGCTCTTCAGTAGGTAACTCGCAAAGTGTTACAGTTGCACCTAGAGAACGCTCTACGGCGCAGATTGTGATAGCTGGCGAATCAGAGATTGAGAAAGGCGGAGAAACAAAGTCGAGTGGGATATTTGGGCACTCGATATTTCGCAATAAAGAGCTAAATTTTATCCCTAATTATAATATCCCAACACCTGTTAGTTATAAACTAGCGGCAGGTGATAGGTTAATTATCGATTTATGGGGTGATGTTATAAAGGAGATATTGGTTGATGTATCGCCTGATGGTGTTATTATTATTCCTGACTTAGGACCTGTATTCGTCTCAGGAGAGTCGATTTCTAAGGCAGAGGAGACAATTAAGCGAGCACTTAGTAAGATATATTCGGGTTTGAGTGCTACTCCACAGACAACATTTATGAATGTGTCGCTTAACTCTGTTCGAAGTGTTATGGTTAATGTAGTAGGAGATGTTGCACGTCCTGGTACATACACAATACCAAGTTTATCTACTCTTGCTACTGTTATGTATATGAGTGGAGGGCCTTCTGATATAGGTTCGGTTCGTAATATTAACCTTTATCGTGGGAATAAGCTTATCTCTACTCTTGATATTTACCAATTCTTGTTGAATGGTAAGTTTGACGATAATGTTCGATTAGAGGATAATGATATTATTACCGTTGAACCTAGATATGGTTCGGTTGCATTGAATGGTGCCTTGAAACGACCAATGAGTTATGAGATAACTAAAGGTGAGACATTAGCTGATGTGATTAACTATGCAGGTGGTTTTAATTATAATGCCTATACCCCTTCGGTTGTGGTTGATAGACGATATGCTGAAGGTGATGTAAAAGGTGCTCCTTCTCGTTCGTTCGTTGTAGAGGCTAAAGATTATCGCACATTCGAACTAATGAGCGGTGATATTGTTACTGTAAAGAATAACGAAACACGTTACGCTAATAAAGTGACAATAACAGGTAGCGTATGGCGCGAGGGTGATTATGCTCTAGGCAAGGGTAAGAATGAAGCTACAACACTACATAAACTATTAACTTTAGCAGGCGGGCTTAAAGAGGAGACCTACCTTGAGCGAGGTATAATTTTACGCCTATCAGAGAATCGTGAATTAGAGCAGTTGTCATTCTCTCCTATCGAAGTATTAACTAAAAAGAGTGATGTTACACTAATGCCTGATGATGTAGTTCGTATCTACACTGTTAATGAGATTAAGGAGAATACTACTGTTTCGATATTTGGTGAGGTGAATAAACCTTCTGATGGAGGTAATTTATACCCATATCGTGAAGGTATGACCCTAGGAGATTTGATTGTTCAGTCGGGGGGGCTAGCACACGGAGCTATGGTTGGTAATATTGAGATTGCTCGTAGGGTATTAAATACCGAGATATTAGATACAGAGTCGGATACAGTATCAAATATTATAACTGTTAATCTACTTAAAAATCCAGATGCTATTGATACTAAGTTAGAGCCTTATGATTTAGTATTGGTTAGAAAAGCTATCAACTATAAACCGCAAATGGGTGTACGTGTTGAGGGCGAAGTAAAATACCCAGGGGCTTATGTTATAGAGAATAATACTGTACGAGTAAGTGATCTTGTTGCTAAATCTAAGGGGGTAACTTCGGATGCTCACCTTAGTGGGGCAAAAATAATACGTAAAGTAACCCTAAAAGAGCGTCAGAAGTTTGAGAAAGCAGCAAAGACCGAAATTAGTGCAGCAGAAATAGATTCGGTGGCTTTAGCTATTGGTATGATGGACATAGATGATACCTATGAAATTTCGATTGACCTGTCTGCTGCTCTTAATAATCCTGGTTCACTAGAGGATTTAGTTCTAGAGAAAGATGATATATTGATTATACCACGTTTGAACAATACAGTTAAGATTATGGGCGGCGTGTACGACGAGAATGTTATTGCATTTAACCCTAAATTATCATTAACCGACTATATAGACAACGCTGGAGGATTTAAGAAACGTGCATTTAAGCGCAGAGTATATGTTATTCACGCCAATGGTTCAATCTCAAAGAGAGGGAGGCCTAACTTCGAGGTAACTCCAGGTTCGATAATCGTAGTACCTGAGCGTGCTCCACGTATTCAAAATGATGATTGGGTTAAGATTGCCTCAATCTCTACTAGTGCAATTAGTTCGATAGCTCTTATTCTTAGTGTTTTAAAATAGTATTTGCCTTATGGATAGTAATAAAATAAATGATAACTTAGAGCAGAATAATGAGATTGATGTTATCGAAATAATAAAGCGTCTATTTACTAAACGAAAGTTTATAATTAAGATAACAGCTGTATTCTTTGTTTTGGGGGTGCTCGTTGCACTATTCTCAGCTAAAGAGTACTCGGCCTCTACTATTATTGTCCCTCAATCGAGCGGTAGTAAGAGTAGTGCTAGTAGTTTAGCTGCTCTGATAGGTGTAAATTTAAGTACAGGGGCAGGTGCAGATCAATATATCTCGCCGCTGCACTATGATAGGGTACTTAATAATGTCAATCTTCAAAGAGAGTTTATTAATATGCCTCTAACTTTTGCTGCTTATGATGAGAAAATTTCACTGGTTGAGTACTTCACTAGCGGTAACTACGTTAAACCATCGCTTATAAGTAAGATAATGGCCTTACCAGGGAAACTTATCGGTATGCTAGTAGGAAAAAAAGAGTCGGGTGGTGAACCGAAGAGTGATATTGCTATGTTTACAAAGCCTGAACATATAGTATATCAAATTATGCGAGGTCGTTCAAGTGTTAATATCGATCAAAAAAATGGAAATATTGGAATAGCTGTAATGCTACCCGATCCGATTGCTGTTGCCGAGGCAACTAAGGCTCTAAGCGAACTACTTCAAAAATATCTCACTAAGTTTAAAATAGAGTCTGTTTTGTCTAACTACGAATTTATTCAAGGTAGGTATACCGAGGCTCAGCAGCGTTTCGAGAATATTCAGGTTAAGTATGCCGAGTTTAAGGATGCTAACCGCTCGCTTACTAGTGCGAGTGCTATGATTGAAGATGATAAGTTAAATTCGGAGTATGTTATATCTAATACGATATATAAAGAGTTAACTAATCAGCTACTTCAAGCTGAAATTAAACTTAAACAAGATACGCCAGTATTTACAGTTATCGAACCGCCAAAAATTCCACTACTTAGAAGTAAACCACAACGAGCAATGTTAATATTTATTTACACATTCTTAGGTGGAGTGTTATCTGTTGCTATGGTTCTTCTTTTCGATTTCCTTAAAAAAAGGGGGGAGAAGATTAAGTATCTTGATAAGTGGAATTAGTAACTGGTATTAGCGATATAGTAATAATTTAGGGCATGGAGGGTAAAACCACTCTTAAACTAGAGAATATAGATATTAGGGATTTTTGCGGCAGTAAGAACTCGAATATCGACTACATAAAGGGTAAATTCCCACAATTATCTGTCACCTTTAGGGGCGAAAAGATGATTGTGCAGGGGGATAAGCCACAAAGGGAGGAGTTTATTCAGAAAATGGAACGTCTCCTCACCTACTACAAGAGGTATAATCGGATTTCGGAAGATGTGATTAATCAATCTTTCGATTCGATTATTTACCCTAAAAAAGTGAGCGAGTCACCCGCTTTGGAGGGTAATACTAAAGACCCTTCACATATTCTGTACGGAAAGAATGGGGCCGCTATTAAGGCTATAACATCTAATCAGATGCGTATTGTTGAGGAGATTCGTAGTAACGACCTTCTTTTTGCTATCGGTGCTGCTGGTAGTGGTAAAACCTATGTAGCAATAGCATTAGCTGTGAAGGCTCTTAAAGCTAAAGAGGTTAAACGTATAATCTTAACACGCCCAGCTGTTGAGGCAGGCGAGAAGTTAGGTTATCTGCCAGGGGATATGAAAGAGAAGTTAGATCCTTATCTTCAACCTCTGTACGATGCTTTAGATGATATGATTCCACCTAAGAGATTAGAGGAGTTAATAGAGGATAGAGTTATTCAGATTGCCCCTTTGGCATATATGCGTGGGCGCACATTAGATAATGCTTTTGTGATACTCGACGAGGCACAAAATACCACCTATTCGCAGTTAAAGATGTTTTTAACTCGTATGGGTAAGAGTGCTAAGTTTATCTTAACTGGCGATACTTCACAGATTGATTTGCCAAGTAAGGCACTGTCGGGCTTGACCGAGGTGATGACAAAGTTAGAGAGCATTAAAGGTATTTCTATTGTTGAGATGGATAGTGCCGATATAGTAAGGCATAAATTAGTTAAAGAGATAGTAAACAACTTAAAATAATTATAATTATGAAGAGTGTAATAACTGCGACCAATTTTAATTTTGATGGTCAGAAAAATCTTTACGTAGGTAAAGTAAGAGATGTTTATAATATTAATGATAAGCACCTAGTTATGGTGGTGTCGGATAGAATTTCGGCATTCGATGTGGTTCTACCTAAGGGTATTCCATTTAAGGGGCAAGTTTTAAATCAGATAGCATCGAAATTTCTTGATGCAACAAGCGATATTTGCCCGTCGTGGAAGATTGCTTCACCAGATCCAATGGTAACAGTTGGTCATTTATGCGAGCCTTATCCTGTTGAGATGATTGTTCGTGCTTACCTTACAGGAAGTTCGTGGAGGGAGTACAAGAATGGGGCACGTGAGATATGCGGAGTACCTCTAAGCGAGGGAATGCGCGAGCATCAGCGTTTCGAGACACCTATTATAACACCATCAACTAAGGCCGAGCAAGGTGCTCACGACGAGAATATCTCACGTGAGGAGATTATTGCTCAAGGTTTAGTGTCTGAGGAGGAGTACGCTAAATTAGAGGAGTACACCTTAAAATTATTCGCTAGAGGAAGCGAGATAGCCGAGAGTAAGGGTCTTATCTTAGTTGATACAAAGTACGAATTTGGTCGTAAAGATGGAGAGATATATCTAATCGACGAGATTCATACGCCAGATAGTTCACGCTACTTCTACAAAGAGGGATATCAAGAACTTTTTGATAAAGGCGAGCAGCAGAAACAGCTATCTAAGGAGTTTGTTCGTGAGTGGTTAATGGAGAATGGTTTCCAAGGACGTGAAGGTGATGTGTTACCTGAGATGACTGAAGAGATTGTAAACTCTATTAGCGATAGATATATCGAGCTATACGAGCAGATTACAGGCGACAAGTTTGTGGCAGAGGATAGCAATGATACTCTTGATCGCATAGAGAACAATATTAAGAATATGTTAGCTAGATTATAGTGTTAATGAGAATAGTGCTTTTTTTATTACAGCTACTTTTATTACTAGTGATTTACATTCCGATGTTTGCCATTGTATGGGTAGCACGAAAAAGTTTCGATAAGAAGCGAGGTCGTTCAATTCAATTTGCGGCCTTGCTTGTCTCATTAACCCTTGCAAGAAGTAACCCATTATGGAGAGTAACAATATCGGGCAGGGAGAATATGGTTAAAAATAAACCATACCTTATTGCTATTAACCACTCTTCGTATTACGATATTCCACTTGTTAATTCTCTCCCTTTAAATATGAGGTGGGTAGCAAAGCACGAACTTTTACGTACCCCCTTATTAGGTATTATGTTAGCCCTTAAAGGCGATGTGATGGTTAAGAGAGGTGATCCTGAGAGTGCCAAAAATATGGTTATTAACACACTATCTTTTTTACGTAATGGTGTGTGTGTATCTATATTTCCTGAGGGGACACGTAGCAAAGACGGTAAGGTTGCCGAGTTTAAGGAGGGGGCTTTTCTTGTAGCAAAGAAAGCTCGTGTAGCTATTTTGCCAATGGTGGTAAAAGGAACCTACGAGACAAGTGGTCTGCCCAAGGCAGGTTTATTTAGCCGTTCGGAGTTCCATTTAGAGATTCTGCCTGAGATACCTGTAGAGACTGTCAAGCAGATGGGAGTTAGAGAGTTGAGTAATTATACTCACGATATTATTTTAAAGAAACACAAAGAGTTAGCCCCATATCTATATAGAGAGGAGTTATAAATTATTATTAAGGTTTTATTTAGTCGGTATGTTGGATTTAATTAATGATGCTGTAACAAATTACGATGATGAGTCGATAAAGACACTATCCCCACGCGAGCATATTCGTCTACGCCCTGGTATGTATATCGGTAAGTTAGGCGATGGCGAGCAGAGTGATGATGGTATATATGTGCTAATCAAGGAGGTAGTTGATAACTCTATTGATGAGTTTGTTATGGGTGCGGGTAAGCAGATAGATATTAAAATAGAGGGTAAAAGGGTCTCGATAAGAGATTACGGACGTGGTATTCCTCTTAATTCGTTACTTGTGGCCGTGAGTGAGATTAATACAGGTGCAAAATACGATTCGGCAGCCTTCAAGAAGAGTGTTGGACTTAATGGAGTGGGTGTTAAGGCAGTTAATATGCTATCTCGTGAGTTCACTGTTCGTGCTGTGCGTAATGGCGAGGCTCGTGAGGTCTCTTTCTCTAAAGGTATACTAGTGAGCGATAAATGGTTGAGCGATGTTGATGATAAAAATGGTACTTTTGTATCATTTGTAGCTGATGATGACGAGCATAATGTCCCTATGATATTCCAGCCTTACCAGTATAATATGGACTATGTTGAGCAGATGGTTAAAAACTATACCTACCTTAATCAAGGGCTCAAGATAGTGCTTAATGGTAAGAGCTACGTATCAAAAAATGGTTTATTAGACCTCTTAAATGATAATCTTGATGATTCTACACTATATAAACCTATTCACCTTAGAGGTGAAGATATTGAGATAGCAATCACGCACGGGGCAGGATATGGCGAAAGTTACTTCTCGTTTGTAAATGGTCAGCACACCACTCAGGGGGGTACACATCAAGCAGCTTTCCGTGAGGCTATAGTTAAAACATTAAGAGATTTTTATCGTAAAGATTATGATGCGTCAGATATCCGAACCTCTGTTGTTGCAGCTGTTTCGGTAAGGGTTATTGATCCTGTTTTCGAGTCGCAAACCAAAACAAAGTTAGGTTCTAAGGATATAGCACCTGGGGTAGCTATTCGTAACTTTATAATGGATTTTGTGACGCAGAATTTAGATAATTTTCTACATAAGAACCCTGAGATAGCACAGGTTATTCAGCGTAAGATTATAGAGAACGAGAAGGAGCGCAAAGCTATCTCTGGAATTCAGAAAAAGGCACGTGAGGTTGCTAAGAAGGTTTCGTTAAATAATAAAAAGCTACGTGATTGTAAGATTCACTATACCGATAAGAGTGATCTTGCCGAACAATCGATGATATTTATAACCGAGGGAAATTCGGCCTCTGGTTCTATCACATCAAGTAGGGATGCACGTATTCAAGCGGTCTTTTCGCTTAGGGGTAAGCCACTCAACTGTTTTGGTTTAACCAAAAAGATTGTTTACGAGAACGAGGAGTTTAATCTTCTTCAGGCGGCACTAAATATCGAGGAGGATATGGATAATTTGCGATATAATAAGATTATTATTGCAACCGATGCCGATGTTGATGGTATGCACATACGCTTACTATTAACTACTTTTTTCTTGCAATTTTTCCCTGATGTGATACGTATGGGACATCTTTATGTTCTTCAAACGCCACTCTTTAGGGTTCGTAATAAAAAAGATACCTACTACTGTTACAGCGACGAGGAGCGCATCAAAGCGATATCTAAGTGTGGTGCTAACCCTGAAATTACACGATTTAAGGGATTAGGAGAGATTTCGGATACCGAGTTTAAGGAGTTTATAGGCGAAAATATGCGTCTTGATAAGGTTCGTTTAACAAAAGACGACTCGATATCTAAACTTCTACAGTTTTATATGGGTAAGAACACATTTGATAGGCAAAATTTTATTATAGATAATCTACGTGTAGAGGAGGATATTGTTGAGTAGCACAATTAATAGTATTAATTTATGAGTGATATAGATAGAGATTTAGTTGATATAGAGGAGGGTAATCAAGAGATTGAAGATACCTCTTTATCCCAAGGGCAGAGCGATATAGGTAAGATAATATCCGAAGAAACTTCGGGCTATAAGCTAACGGGTATGTACCGTAATTGGTTTTTGGATTATGCCTCGTATGTAATCCTAGAGCGTGCCGTTCCCAATATCGAAGATGGTCTTAAACCAGTTCAGCGTCGTATTATGCACGCTATGAAGGTGGTAGATGATGGCAGGTATAATAAGGTTGCCAATATCGTAGGTCAAACTATGCAGTATCATCCTCACGGTGATGCCTCGATAAAGGATGCGATGGTGCAGATAGGTCAAAAAAGTTTGATTATTGATTGTCAAGGTAACTGGGGAAACATTTTAACAGGGGATGCTGCGGCGGCTGGTCGATATATCGAGGCTCGCCTCTCTCGTTTTGCCCTTGAGGTTGCATTCAATAAAAAGACAACTGAGTGGATGTTATCTTATGATGGCCGTAAAGATGAGCCTGTTGCTCTTCCTATAAAATTTCCACTACTGCTTGCGCATGGATCCGAGGGTATAGCCGTAGGTCTAGCCTCAAAAATTTTACCACATAATTTTATCGAGTTGATTGATTGCTCAATTGCCCATCTTAAGGGTGAGGAGTTTACCTTATATCCTGATTTCCCTACTGGCGGTTTGATTGATGTTAGTCGCTATAATGATGGATTGCGTGGAGGTACGGTTAAAGTACGAGCAAAGATTTCGAAAATCGATAAACGTACTCTTGCTATTACCGAGATACCATACACAACTACTAGCGAATCGCTTAAAGATTCGATTATTAAGGCTAACGAGAAGGGGAAAATCAAGATACGTAAAGTTGATGATAACACGGCTCAAAAGGTCGAAATTATTGTACAGGTTGCGCCCGACGAGTCGAGCGACAAGATGATAGATGCGCTATATGCCTTTACTGATTGCGAGGTTAGTATATCGCCTAACTCTTGTGTTATTGTGGATAATAAACCACAATTTCTGGGGGTTAGCGATATTTTACGTCATTCGGTTGGGCGAACAAAAAGTCTATTAAAGTTAGAGTTAGAGATTCGTTTAGCGGAGTTAGCTAATGAGTGGCATAACTCTACATTAGAAAAGATATTTATTGAGAATCGTATTTATCATAAGATTGAGGGGGTTAAACCTTTCGAGAAGGCACTTGATATTATAGCTCACGAGCTGCAACCATTTATTAACCACCTTAATCAAGAGATAACACGTGAGGATATTCTGCGTCTTACCGAGATACGAATTAAGCGTATTACAGCCTACGAGGAGGAGCGAGCAGATAAGCATATCAAGCAACTAGAGAAGGAGATGCGTGAGGTGAATAGTAATCTCAAACATCTTATCGATTATACTCTGGCGTACTACGAGCGTATAAAGGAGCGTTATTCGGAGGGTAAAGCACGTAAAAGTGAGATACGTGAGTTTGATTCGATTGAGGCTACTAAGGTGGCTGTTAGTAATGCTAGGCTGTATGTTGATAGAAAGGAGGGCTTTTTTGGTATCGGAAAGTCGATGAAAGATAGCGAGTTTGTTTGCGAATGTTCGGATATTGATGATGTGATAATTTTCACTAACGATGGAAAGTATATCATCACAAAGGTTAGTGAAAAGGCATTCTTCGCACGTGATATATATTATATAGGGGTATTCCGTCGTAATGATAATCGTACAGTTTATAATGTTCTTTATCGTGATGGTGTATCGGGTGCTACAATGGTTAAGAGGTGTCATATTGGTGGCGTTACTCGTGATAAGGAGTATAATATCACGAAGGGGGCAGCACGTTCAACCATTGTGTATATGAGTGTTAATCCTAATGGCGAGGCAGAAGTATTGAAGATATACCATAAGCCACGCCCAAGGCTTAAAAAGCTGATTGTTGAGCTTAATTTTGCTGATATTATAATTAAAGGTCGCCAATCGCAGGGTAATATCTTTACTCGTTACCCAATACATAAGGTTGCCTTAAAAGAGGCAGGTGTATCTACTCTTGCAGGAATAACTGTTTGGTTTGATAAGGATGTTAAGAGGCTTAATAACGAGGGTAGAGGCGATTTGATAGGCGAATTTATTGGCAATGATAAGACAATTATTTTAACCCATAAAGGGTGTTACTACACAGCAGGGTTTAGCACTTCGATATACTTCCCTGAGGATATGATGAGTGTTCAAAAATATGACCCTGATAAGATATATTCGGCTGTTTTGTTCGATGCATCGCAAGGGTTTTTCTATCTTAAGCGATTTAAGGCAGAGGATAATGATAAATTACAACTATTTATCGACGAGCATCCAAAATCGTACCTTGTAGAGGTGTGCGAGGATTACTATCCACGTATAGAGGTTACATATAGTGGTGCACATAAATCTAGGCCTGCCGATATTTTCGATGTTGATTCGTTTATTGGTGTAAAGCGTCATTCGGCAAGAGGTAAACGTATTACAACCTACGAGGTTGAACGAATCCGCTTTATTGAGCCTGAGAGATATTTCGAACCAGCAGACGAGCCAGATGAGGTAGAAATCGATGAGCAAGATATTAATGATGATGAGCCAAACGATACACTATTTACTATGGGTTCGTTATTTGGCGAGGAGGATTAATGATGAAAGCCAGAGAGTATATTCAGCGTTTGAAGCAAGAGGATAATTATCGTTCACTTAACACTTTTAAGGTGCTAAATGGGGCGGTTGAGTGCGATGGTAAAAGTTATTGCAATCTCTCTTCTAATGATTATTTGGGTATATCGAATAGCTTAGCTCTACAACAAGAATTTTTTGATACCTTACCACTAGAAAAGGGGTTTATTTTAAGTAACCCCTCTTCTCGGTTGATGACGGGGAACTCTACGCACTATCAGCAGCTCGAGCAGCTATTAGCATCGCTTTATGGTTACCAATCGGCAGTGGTGTTTAGTAGTGGTTATTCGCTTAATAGTGGTGTTATTCCTGCTATCACATCTAAAGATAGCTATATAATTGCCGATAAGTTAGTTCACGCAAGTATAATAGATGGGATACGCCTATCCGAGGCACAATTTACACGATTTAAGCATAATGATTTGGCACATTTACGCTCTATTTTAGAGGGGGTATCTAGTGAGTGTTCTGATATAGTTGTGATAGTCGAGTCGATATATAGTATGGATGGCGATTTAGCCCCCTTAGCCGAGCTGGTACAGCTAAAAAACGAGTTTGGATTTGCATTGTATGTTGATGAGGCTCACGCATTTGGTATTCGAGGAGAGAGAGGGTTAGGGCTGTGCGAGCAACTTAATCTGATTGGTGAAGTTGATTATGTTGTAGCAACACTAGGGAAAGCAGCTGCCTCGTGTGGAGCTTTTATTGTGTCGGACAATCAAACACGAGAGTTGATAGTTAATAGATGTAGAACACTTATTTTTTCGACCGCTATGGCACCCGTCTCACTGCTTTGGAGCAGTTTTATTATCGAAAAGATTGTTGGTATGCACGCCGAGCGTCAAACACTATCGCACTTATCTAATAATCTCCGTGAGGGGTTATCTTCGGTAGTGAAAAACGATTTAGGGAGTTCGCATATTATCCCAATTATTGTTGGAGATAACTCGAAGGCTCTACAAGTGGCTAGCGAGTTGCGAGATAAGGGGATTTGGGCAACTGCAATTCGTTATCCCACCGTTGCTAAAGGTAGCGCACGTATTAGGTTATCTCTTAACAGTTCGCTATCAAACGATAAAATAAGATATGTTATTGAAGCTATTTGCTCTATAATTTAGAAAAATAGGTGCAAAAGTGATAAAAAAATATTATCTTTGCACTTTAAAACTTAGGTTTAATGAATGTAATAATTAAAAATAAATAAGATTTATTATGGCAACAACAGCAGACATTAAAAACGGAATGTGTATTGAGATGAATGGTAAAACATTCAGTATAGTTGAATTTCAGCACGTTAAGCCTGGAAAAGGTCCAGCGTTTGTACGTACAAAATTAAAAAATATCGAGAATGGTAGGGTTGTAGATAAAACTTTCTCGGCAGGCGAAAAAATTGAGCCAGTTCGTGTAGAGCGTAGACCATACCAATATCTTTACGAAGATGATATGGGGTGTAACTTTATGCATACCGAGACTTTCGAGCAGATAGTTATCGACAAAAACCTTATTGATAACTCTGATTTAATGAAAGAGGGAACTATTGTAGAGGTTATGTTCCACACAGAGAAAGAGACTGTACTAACAGCTGAGTTACCTGCTATTCTAGAGATGGAGGTTACATACACCGAGCCAGGTTTAAAGGGCGATACAGCCTCTTCAAATGCTTTAAAGCCTGCAACCGTTGAGACAGGTGCAACAATAAAAGTTCCTCTATTTATTGCTACGGGCGAAAAGATTCGTGTTGATACTCGCACAAGAGAGTACTACGATAGGGTACGATAAATTCTAAGTATAAAGTTTTTTATAAGATTGTCTTAATTTGTGGTGTTTAGGTTTATTGTTAATTCTAAATATGCTTATTAAGACTTTTTTTAACCTAATTAGTCGTCCTTTAAAAAAATCATCCGACTAATAGTTAAATTAAACAAAAAAACTGGCAGAAATTTAAAACTGTAATTTTTGCTAAAGTATTGACAAATAAAATATTAAACCTTTTTAAGGGACGACTAATTAACTATGTTGAGACTATTACTAATTGCAATAACGCTATTAATTGGCAGTATAACCACCATCTCGGCGCAGAGTATGGTTGTAATCGAAACCCATGCTAGGGGGTATAAAGATATTAGATCGTACCCCGACCACTATATTAAATTACCCGTAGAAACAGAGATAAAAAATGTATCGTTCATCGACCATAAGTTTGTTAAAGGCGAGTTTGAGGGTCGAACTATTATTATCGAGCATAAAAATCTTGGTTCAAAAGAGTATGCTAAACTTTTCTGGTCTAAACCCAGAGATTTTCGTTTCTATCGTTCAGGTCATTCGCCGTATCTACCCTCAAAATATAAAGGCGAGTATAATCAATGGATAAATAATTTATCTAAACAGCTCCGTCAAGATAGTGTGTTACGAAATAGTCGTAACCGTGGAGGTGCACGTGATAATAGCCCCGAGCCTGTTGAGGAGAGTGATTATGAGGTTATCTCGAAAGATGGTGCATACCGTGCTCGTGTTAATGATGTGCAGATATATCGTGATACGTTAAAGCAAGCCCCTTTGTATCGCAGGTATGATAAGGGCGAACTAGTTTGTGGAATGCGATATTTGTCACCTAACTGGCTGCTTATATCTCTTAAAGATGGGAATAAGGGGTATATCAAGCGCAGTGATATGATAAAGGTTCGTTTCAAGGAATTAGCTTACCTAGAGCGTATAGATAGTGCTATCTACGAGAAAGAAAGGGTGATACATAATGTAGCTGCAGCAGCAAAGCAGGCTAGATTAGATGCAGCTAAAGTGGCGAAGGCAAAGAGCGATTTTACTGTTTTTAGAGGTGTAAAAGCAGGTTACTATGTGGTTTGGGTGATTATAGGATTGGTTGTATTTATGAATCTTATAATACTCATTATTCGTAATATAGAGAATCGAAGGTTTTCTGAGTATCGTCATAAAAAAGGCCTTAAAAATAGCTTTAAGCTTTTGCGTTTCTCAATACTTTTAACCATTGTAATTGAATATTGGTATATCTCATCACTTGGCAACGAGGCTAACTGGTTTTTAGAGGTTGAACAGTTTGGCTTTAAAGCTATGAACTTCGTTCTATTTAGTTTTGTAGCTATAGGTCAATACAATGGTATAAAGTGGTTTGTTAAGTGGTTTGATAAGGTGACTGGTACCGATTTTAATCCTGTAATCCCATCGCAGATGACTAAGGGGTTATTAGTATATATTCTAATCTCGGGGCTTGCGTTGTTCCCTGTTTTTGAATTTATACCAGTATACGTAAAATCGATTTTCTTAGCAATTATAACACAGATAGTCTTCTTCAGTCGTGTTTATAGGTATGGTAATTGGGCGGTACGCCGTGGTGATATATCTTCAGTGAGATTAATTTATAATGTTCTAATACTTGCATTGTTTATTGGGGTAACAATGCTGCTATTATCCATTATGTCGATAATATTACTGTATGTATTAGTTGCGCTATTCTTAATATTTGGAATAGTACAGGGTGGGCTTGGTAAGAATGGTTATCAGCAACCCGAAGCTCCTAGAGGCGGTGGCGAAGCTGATTATTATTATAGAGCAGATCAGATACAAGATTGCTATAACTACGGAGGTATGGGGGCTGTAAGGGCTAATGAGATACTTACCTCGCTTGAAAATGATAGAATAAGTGGTATCCCTTATGATGCCGATAAATATAGATAATTATGTATAACGAGGCGATATTTTATAACGAAAATAGCTACTGCACTAGCTGTATGCGATGTGTTGGAAGTTGTAAGCTAAAGGCAGTAAAATTTATTGATAATCTGCCTAAGATTATCGACGAGTATTGCGTTAATTGTGGCGAATGTTACATTAACTGTTCGCCACGTGCTATCGAGTATATTAATAGTATCGAGTATATTAATGGTTTTATTAAAGGTGGTAAAATGGTGGTTGCATCGTTATCACCTACTTGGGTAAGCGAGTTTAGGGGCATATCGCCTAGTGTGATGATATCGTTACTTAAATCGTTAGGTTTTACTCATATAAGCGAAACTACTCACGGTGCTACCGAGATGCTTAAAGGGGTCGAACAACATCTAAATAATAAACCGCAGCTAACGATTGCATCGATGTGTCCTGCTATCAGTTCAACCGTAGTTAAATATTATCCGCATCTTGTGCCATATCTTTTGCCTATTGATACTCCTGTTGTTTTGCACTCAAAGCAGCTACGTATGATATATGGCGATGATATAAAGGTAATTTCAATTACATCTTGTGTGGCAGAAAAGAGTAACTATAACCACTCGCCACGCCATATTAATGCTACTTTAACATTTAAAGAGCTTAAAAAATGGTTCGAGGAGAGAGGGTTAGATTATCGTACGCATACACCAAACGAAGAGTTAAATTTAACTTTCCAGCCATTTAATGCTGACAGAAATTTTGATTATATATTTGCTAGTGGCTCGTTGCTTAAAGCTGTTAAAGGTAGTGGTCAGGATATGTCGTTTATCTCTTTTTCGGGTATGGAAAATGGGGTAAATACACTCGATTTGATAGATGTTAATAATCTTGAAAAGCCCACTTTTATTAACTTACTAGCCTGCAAAGATGGTTGTTTCTCTACTGCGGGCTCGATTTTAAGGGGCGATAATATACATAAATTGCTAACCTATAAAGAGTACTATTCAGCACCTACTTGTCAGGATGTAGGTACTATGCCCACCCCTTCTATTGCTAGGGAGTATAGTGTTGAGAGGATAGATAATATTTTGGATATTAACCAGGTTAAGGTTGATAGCGTGCTTAACTCGCTGTACACCTCTCCAACGGGGAAGCAGATTGATTGTGGTAAATGTGGTTATCCCACTTGTCGTGATTTTGCTAAAGGTATAGTTAGAGGAATGGCCGAACGGATTAATTGTGCACCACACTATCAAAATATTCTTCGTAGCAATTTCTCGATAATGATTAACAATACGCCTTACTCTACATTTGTGGCAGATAATGCACTTAATATTATCGAGTCGAATAGTCTATTTCAAGAACTGATAGGTATGCCTAAGAGTGAGCTAGGAGCCTTATCTAGTGATGATATAGGTAAATATGTGTCGTTTGTCGGAGATATTAAGAGTATGTTTGATGATAAACGAATCCATTGGGAACACGATGTGATTGTACGAGGTAAGATGTTACGTGTAACTATGTTTGCCTTGCGTAATCATAAGTACGTGTGTGGCATAGTGCGTAATATGGTGTCGGGCGACGTTTTGGGTGATGAGATAATCTCTAAAACCCGTAAAGTTATTAGTGATAATATTGAGGGGGTACAGAAGATAGCACTTCTACTGGGTGAAAATGCCTCGCGTACGGAGGCGCTTCTGAACTCAATGCTAGATATTCACAAAACCGATATTTAGATTGATATGTTGATAAAAAATATATATATCGAGTCGGCATGTAACTCTCATAGCGAGATGGGGCAGATGACTGGAGGGAATCAATTTCTTATTAAGGAGTACCCCGAGCATATCGCTATGGTGTTATGTAGCGGTGGATTGATAGGTCTAAAATCGAGTGTAGTAGCAGGTGTTATCTCCTCAATGGCGATTAATCACACTACACATATCGATTCGTTAGAAGAGATTGGTTTAAATATCATATCTACCTTTGCTAAGAGCGACCCACAAGAGAATCCTTCGATTGTGCTAGTGAAGATAACCAATAAATATGAGGTTTCGATGGTTGAGTATGGCAGTAGTTCGGCTGTTGTGATGCATAAAGGGACGCAGCGTATGTTAGAATCGAAGATTGTTGAGGTGCGTGAAGGTGTTTCGTTCAAACATTCTACTTTTCAGGCTACACTAGAGGATAGAGTACTATTTTTCTCGTTTGGGGTATCTAATTCAGGATATGGCTCTGAGCAGTTGCCCGAAGGGTGGGGTAGGGCAGGTATCATCTCGTATGCCGAGTCTCTTGTGTCGGAAAACGATAATATTTCGGCAATGAGCATAAGTAAAAGCATAGTTGATTGTGCTTATGATAATGATAAGCAACTACCTAAAGATGATATTAGCTGTGCAGCTATCTATTTCCGTTCGCCACGTAAATTGTTAGTGTGTACCGGTCCGCCATATAATATGCAGAGCGACCAAGTGATGGCTAAAATGGTTGAGGAGTATGATGGTGATGTTATTATCAGTGGGGGCTCTACCTCGCAGATAATATCGCGTGAATTGAATCGCGAACTGACACTCTTGCGCCGTAAGGATAACTCGGGTTTACCCTCGACCTACACTATGGAGGGGGTGAAGCTTGTAACCGAAGGGGTCTTAACATTAGGAAGGGTTAAGAGCGTGTTAGAAAATCTTAAGCTGCCACGAGCAAAAGGGCAAGGTATTGATATTCTGTTTGTGAACGAACTATTAGAACACGATTTGATTGATTTTGCAGTGGGGACTAAGATTAACGAGTTGCACCAAAATCCAAATATCCCTATCGAGCTAGGTCTACGTCGTTCGGTTATAAATGATATTGCCCGTATTTTAGAGCAGCAGTACCTTAAATCGGTAACAAAACGCTATTTCTAGTTGTGTTTTGTTGGTGTTTGATACTACGAAATTAACTATTTCGTAGATATAAATTTTTTTGTCTATAATATTTCCCCGTTTGTCTATAAAGACAAGCGGGGGTTATTTTTTTAAAAATATATGTATTACTTTTGTATATCCAAAAGTGAATTATAATTAAAATAAGATATCAGTTATGAGAAGAGTGTTATTATTGATGTTGCTAGTATGTGTAGCAACTTTTGCTAAAGGGCAGAGTAATGAAGTGGCGTTGCCGAAAGCTGTGGTGACGGGGCAGGTTATTGATACAACCACAAATAAACCTATTATTGGTGCTGTTGTGTTGGTTAAGGATACCGATAATGGAAGTATTACCGATGTTAATGGGCGTTTCTCTATTGGTAATATCGTTCAAGGGCAGCAATCCGAGTTAGAGGTGACATTTGTAGGTTATAATACAGTTTATTTAAAAGTTACTCCTAATGCTAACCCTTTCGCAATTTCAAAACCTATATATATGGATCTTGATCCACTAGAGATTTTAGATGTTCAGATTATGGGTTCGGCGCCAACAGCCGAAATTAAGGGCGATACTATTACATTTAATGCGGGGGCATATAAGACCAACCCTGATGCAACAGCTAGCGACCTGCTAGAGAAAATGCCAGGTTTTGAGAAGAATGATGATGGTTCAGTTTCGTCGATGGGCGAGAAGGTTCAGCGTGTTATGGTTGATGGTAAAACATTCTTTAAAGATGATGCTGCAACAGCGTTAAATGCGTTAGATGCCGATATGATAGAGTCGGTTGAACTGTATGATGATACTAGCGACCGTTCGAAATTTACAGGTTTTAGCGACGGTACCGAGATTAAAACAATTAATATTGTAACAAAAAATAGGTTAGGTGGTAAGCCAGCTTATATGCTAGAGAGTACACTAGGGGCTGGATTCGAAGATATATACCAAGCGGGGATTAACTATACACATATCGAGGGTGATAGGCAAATTTCAGCTATGGGTGGTATTAATAATATAAATATTAATCCAGTACAGCAGCGTCGTGGATTTGGACGTGGGCAAGCAGGTGGAATTAATACACAAACAGGGGCTGCAATTAACTATACCACAGCGATTAAGAACGATGGTGAATTTGCTGTATCTTACAATTTCCAGCGCAAGGATAACGAAATTGAGCGCTCATCGCTTCGTACATATTTCCCTTCGCCAGAGTATCAGGATTATACATATACAACTCTTGATACTACCAATAATATCTCTAATTCGCACCGTTTTGCCTTAGATATTAAGGCTAATCTAGGCGAGACAACTCAAATAACATTCCGTCCTACTGCATCATATTCGTATAGCGATAATTTAGCAAATAACTATGATGTAAGTATGCGTGATGGCAATAACACAATTAACGATAGTGAAGATAGTTCGAGTAGCGATTCGTATGCTTTAAGCGGCGATTTAAATATACTTCAGAAATTAGGGGCAACTAACTATTTTGGTGTTAAGTTTGGTGGAAATATTAATAACAGTACCTCTAATACATACATAATAGGTAACTCGTACTACGATATGTTAGGAGCACTTGATACAATTGCTCAAAATCAGAATAGCGATATCCTTAATACAAATAACACTGTTAATGCAGGGGTGGAGTTTGCTCAGAGGTTAGGCGAAAAGTCAAATATTAGTATTAACTACGACTACGAATATAACTGGAGTGATAACGATCGTAAAACCTTCTTGATAGATGAGGTTACAGGTGATATAATGGATGATGTAGATACAACATTATCAAACCACTTCCTTCGTGATTACCACACTAATACTGTATCAACTAGATATAACTTTACAGGCGAGAATAGTAAATTAATGTTAAGTGTAGGTTATCGTAATGCTCTTCTGGAGAATCAAGAGCTGTTCCCTGATGATAGTTATAATCGTAACTACTCGTTTAATGGTATGACCGTTAGTGGTATGTATACATATCAACCAAACAAGCAAGGCGCAAGTCTTAGGATAGGTTATCGTGGTACCCCTAACTATCCAAGTGTTACTCAGTTGCAAGATGTGATGAATAACGATAATCCACTTCAATTATCATCGGGTAATCCTGACCTAGAGCAAAGTTATCAACATAGCTTGAACTTTAGATATCATGGAGCAAATATGCAAAAATCTACATTTTGGGGAATGTTTGGTCGTATGTCTGCTACTACAAATGCAGTAGTTAATAACACTATCATTATAGACAGAGATACAACCCTAACAGTAGGTGGACAAGATTATCTTGCACGTGCAGGTTCGCAGTACACCTCTCCAATAAATCACGGCACAAATATTAGTGTTATGCTAGGTGGAATGTTCTCGTTCCCATTAGAGGTGATTAAGTCGAAGATGAATGTTATGCTTATGTACCGTAACTCAATTCAACCGTCGGTGTATAATAACGAAGATTATCTATCTACATCTAACTCGTTTACTCTACGTTTAGGATTAAATAGTAATATTTCGCAGAATATAGATTTTAATATCAATAACAGCTCGACTTACGAACTATCAAAATCGAATATGGTGAGCGATAATAAATATTTTACTAATAATCTACGTACAAATATCTATTGGAGTATATATAACAACTTCTTCACTACTTTCGAATATACAATGAGGTATCAGCATCTCGAGAATACAGAGTTAGACGAGCCGATAACTAACCTACTTAATTTCTCGATAGGTAAGAAGTTTGGACCAGAGGGTAGATACGAGGTGCGCGCAAGTATATATGATATACTTAATCAGAATAAGAATATATCGCAACAAGTATCAGATATTTACATCGCCGAGACACTATCTAATAACTTAACACGTTATGTAGCACTTACATTTACTTATAAGTTTAGCTCGATACGTAGAGATGCAAACCAACGTTATCCTGGAATGGGAGGACAAGGTGGTCGTGGCGGATACGGTGGCGGAAGAGGCGGATACGGTGGCGGAAGAGGCTTCTAATCTAGATTAATTTGTGTATAAGATATATAAGAATCATTATCGACACAATAAGTTTTAGTCCTGTACCAAGAATGAACCCAAGGAATGAGCCTAGGGCAGCACGAAACTCTTTAGCTTTAAGTTCTTTAGAGTGAATATGCTCACCAATTAGAGCACCTATAAATGCTCCTAGTATCATTCCGAAAGGGGGAATAAAGAACGAACCAACTAGTACACCTATAAACGAGCCAGTACCAGCACTTTTAGAGCCGCCCATCGCTCGTGTTATAATCGGGGGTATGACTATATCGATTATCGAGACAATAATCACAATGGCAGCCCATACAATAAGGGCAGTGAGTGTAATCTCGTTATTCGAGCCAAAGTAGTAGAGGATAACAGCTAGATAGCTGACAAGTGCCCCAGGGATAATTGGTACGATAGCGCCTAATATACCAAGAAAGGCTGCTATGAATGCTAAAACTATAAGTACAATTGCTGTAAATTCCATAATATTCGTTTTTATGGCACAAATGTAGTAAAAATTTGAGTAATAGCAATAAAAATAGTATATTTGTATTGTTCAAATCTTAAATTATAATAGTATGGTGACAAATGATAGGTCGCGTGTGAGATGCGAGAATACACAAACTGAGATAACAGTAGTTAATGGAACTACACTTAAAGAACTGCTTCAATACCTGCCACTTGAGGGTAGTGATAGTTATATTGCAGCTTACGTTAATAATAAGAGCAAAGATCTTAACTATGTAGTGAACAATAATTTAACGGTGAGGTTTATTACTCAAAACCATTTCGAAGGTAGTAGGGTATATCGTCGTACGTTAATATTTATTTTGTCGAAGGTAATAGAGGAGTTATATCCACATCTTACACTAAAGGTTCAATTTTCGGTGGGTTTAGGTGCCTATTTTGTTCTTGAAGGGGCAGATGGTATAGTTGATTTGTCTGAGGAGATAAAACAGAGGATGAGCCACTATATCGAGCGTAATATATCGATTGACCGCGAGATGATACATGCCGACGAGTTAAAAGAAATATTTAACAACCACGGGCGGCAAGATAGGGTAGAGCTGATTGATTCGTTACACTACCTATACTTCACAGCCAATACAATGGACGAGACAACTGGTTTTATGTATGGAACTTTAGCCTCTTCAACGGCTTGTGTTAAGCTCTTTGATATAGAGAAGTTTTATAATGGTTATGTACTTGTTCTACCATCACGAAGTGGGGCTAGCAAACTTGAGGAGTCTCCCAAGAACAGGAAGATGCACGAGGTGTTTTCCGTACATAAGAGATGGATGAACATTTTAGGTGTATCAACCATAGGGCAACTTAATAGGCGAGTTCAACAGGGTGATGCCGCTGATTTGGTAAAGGTAGCGGAGGCTCTTCAAGAGAAGCAGATATCTTCGCTTGCCGATTTAATATTCGAAAAATATCACGAGGGGGCTAGGGTGGTTATGTTATCGGGGCCATCGTCGAGTGGTAAAACAACCAGTAGTTATAGGTTATCTATTCAGCTGAGAGTGTTGGGGCTAGAGCCCGTAATTATAGGAATGGATAACTACTTTGTAAATAGGGAGGATACTCCACTTGATGAGAAGGGAAGATATGATTACGAGAGATTAGAGGCGGTTGATATATCGTTCTTTAATAAGCAGATTAATCAACTGTTAAGTGGTGAAGAGGTGGAGATACCGACCTTTAATTTTATAGAGGGGCGTAGAGAGTTTAAGGGGAATAGAGTAAAGATGAAAAGTAATTCGATTATTGTTACCGAAGGAATACATGCTCTTAATCCAGCCTCTACTAGTATGGTTGATAGAGATAAATTGTTTAAACTTTTTGTTTCGGCAATGACCTCGATAGCAATGGATAACACATCGTATATGTGTACAACAGATAATAGGCTTATTCGACGTATAGTGCGAGATTATCAATTCAGGGGGTGTTCGGCTCTTGATACGCTAAAGCGTTGGGGAAGTGTACGCTTAGGGGAAGAGAAGTATATTTTCCCGTATCAAAACGAAGCTGATTATCAATTTAATTCGGCTCTGTTCTACGAGATAGGGGTGCTGAGGCCACTTATTGAACCTCTATTAAGGCAAGTGCCGCAAGATAGCGAGGAGTATGGCGAGGCACATAGGCTTATGGAGATATTAGAGTATTTTACACCTATCCCTATTGATATAGTGCCATCAACATCGTTACTTAAAGAGTTTACGGGTGGCAGTAGTTTCGAAATAAAGTAATTTTTTTATTATTATATTTAATTTAATTTGTTATGAAAAAAGGTTTGGTTTTAACATTAGTGATGGCAGTAATGACACTATCACTTTATGCGCAGCAAAATGGGCAGCGCAGAGGACAAAGCATGGATCCTAAGGAGCTTGCTACAAGAATGACAGAGAATCTTAAAGAGAATCTTAAATTAACAAAAACACAAGTTGATGAGGTTTCAAAGATTAACGCTACTGCTCTTGAGGAGATAATGGCACTTAGGGATAATACATCTACTAAAGCACAGACTAAGATGCAGGTTCTACGTAAAAAAATGGCGTATGACATATATTTAGTGCTAAACGAAGAGCAACGTGCAAAGTACATCGAGATGGAAGTGGAGCGTGAGGGAAGAGCCCAAAGAATGGAAGGGCAACACCAAAGAGGTCAAGGAGGCCAAAGAGGCGAGCGACCACAACGATAAAAAACAATACAAAATTATGACACTACCCCTATTTTTGAGCATTACTTCAAAAATAGGGGTAGTGTTTTTGGTATAATAGTAAAAATAAACTGCGAGACCGTGGCCCCGCAGTTAATGTTTTCACAACGGAATAATCCTTATTGTGAATTGCTTCTTAGTATCTTTATGGCACAAAGTTAATAAAAAAATTCTATAAATATCTCTTTTTTTAAATTATTTTTACTATTTTTGAAAAAAAATACTAAAAACAATAGGTTATGAAGACAATTTTAGGCTTAGATTTAGGAGTTAGCAGTATTGGTTGGGCTGTTGTAAATGAGGCGGAACATGCTGATGAATCTTCTTCAATAGTCAAACTAGGGGTTAGGGTTAATCCTTTAAAGAGTGATGAATTAAATAATTTTGAGAAGGGAAAGAGTATCACAACCAACGCTGAGCGCACGAAGAAACGTTCTGCAAGGCGTAATCTTCAACGTTATAAACTTCGAAGGGAATCGCTTATTGAGCTATTAAAAGAGAATAATATTATTGACGATACAACTATTTTATGTGAACAGGGGAATGGTTCAACTTTTGCCACCTATATATCGAGAGCTAAAGCGGCAACTCAAAAGGTTGAGCTGGATGAGTTTGCAAGAATATTACTTCAAATCAACAAAAAAAGAGGATATAAGAGTAGTCGTAAAGCCAATAATTCGGAAGAGGGGCAACACATTGATGGGATTGAGGTAGCTAGACGATTGTATGATGAGGGTATCACAGCAGGCGAATTATCGTTTCAACTATTAAGCGAAGGCAAGAAATTTTTACCCGATTTTTATCTTTCTGATCTTAAAGATGAGTTTAATAAAATTTGGGAGAAACAGTGTACCTATTACCCCGCTATTATGAGTGATAAACTATACGAAGAACTACAAAATAAAACCTATAAACAAACTTGGGCTATATGCAAAGCACCATTCGAAATAGAGGGCATAAAGCGTGTTGGCAATCGTAACGAGCAAAAGTTAGAGGAGTATAAATGGCGTAGTGAGGCATTGCAACAAGAAATACCTTTAGAGCATTTAGCTATTGTACTGCAAAACATAAATGGACAGATAGATAGTTCGAGCGGTTACCTAGGTATGATTAGCGAGCGTAGCAAGCAGCTAATTTTTAATAAACAAACCGTAGGTGAATATCAGATGCAGCAGCTACTTAATGACCCTAACTACTCTCTTCGCAAACAGATTTTCTATCGTCAAGATTACCTTGATGAGTTTGAGACTGTGTGGGAGTGTCAAGCGAAATTTTACCCTCAATTAACTTCGAAACTGAAGCAAGAGATAAGAGATGTTGTAATTTTTTATCAGAGGGCTCTAAAATCGCAAAAGGGATTAATTAATTATTGCGAGTTTGAAAGCAGAGAGATAAAGTTAGATATTAATGGTAAGGAGGTTGTTAAGCGTAATGGATCACGAGTAGCACCTCGCTCGTCGCCTCTATTTCAAGAGTTCAAGATATGGCAAACGATTAATAATATTGAGTTAAAGGGTGAGGTAATTGAAGAGTCGCATATAGAGGAGACACTATTTGGTAAGACTGATAATAAGACATATAAAAAGGGGGTTCGTAAGCTTACAAATGAGGAGAAGTTACAACTCTTTAATGAGTTATCAATCAGGTCATCAATCAAGAAGAGTGAAGTTCTGAAATTATTATTCGAAAATCATAAAGAACTTAATCTTAACTACAAAGAGGTAAGCGGAAACCAAACATTAACCGCTCTGTTTAAAGGCTATCAAAAGATAATCGAACTAAGTGGACACGGTGAATATGATTTCGAGAAAATGGCTTATAGTGACGTTATTTCTATCGTGAAAGATGTATTTGAGGTTTTAGGAATCAGTTGCGATATTCTAACATTCGACTCGACCTTAGAGGGTAAAGAGTTCGAGTTACAGCCACTATACCAACTATGGCATTTATTATACTCGTTTGAGGGCGACTCTTCGAAAAGTGGAAACGATAGGTTAATAGGAAAGTTATGTGCTGACTATGGGTTTACTGCGGAGTATGCCAATATTATTGCAAATATAACCTTTATTGATGATTATGGTTCATTATCAACTAAAGCTATGCGTAAACTTATCCCTTACCTAAAGGATGGCGATGGGTATGATGTAGCGTGTAGTTATGTTTATGATAAACACTCAAAGAGTTCATTAACCAAAGATGAAATAGAGCAAAAAGAGTTGAAGGATAGATTAGCTATACTTCCAAAAAATTCACTTCGAAACCCTGTGGTTGAGAAAATTCTTAACCAAATGGTTAATGTTGTGAATGGCATCATTGAGAATTACGGCAAGCCCGACGAAGTACGCATAGAGTTAGCTAGAGAGTTAAAAAAGAGTGCCTCGGAACGCGAAGAGACCATAAAAGCTATCAATAAAAACACTTCAGAGAATGATGAGATTCGTAAAAAACTAATAGCCGAATTTGGATTTAGCCACGTCAGCAGAAACGACATTATTCGCTATAAGCTATACGAGGAGTTAAAGGATAATGGCTATAAGACTCTATATTCGGGTACTTATATCAATCGTGATAAACTATTCTCGAAAGAGTTTGATATCGAGCATATTATCCCTAAGGCTCTTCTTTTTGACGACTCTTTCTCGAATAAGACCTTAGAACTTAGTAGTATAAATAGGGAGAAGAGCAATAAAACCGCTCGCGATTATGTTGAAAACACCTATGGTGCATCAGGTTTGGATAGCTACTTAAAAAATATAGAGCAACTTAGTAAAAAAGGCATAATATCTAAGACAAAATATAAGAAGTTACAGATGAGCGAGGCTGAGATACCTAATGATTTTATTGCTAGGGATCTTCGAGACACTCAATATATTGCCAAAAAGGCTAAAGAGCTACTTGAAGAGGTGGTTCGCTATGTTGTACCAACTACTGGAACTATTACCGACAAACTCCGTGAGGATTGGCAGCTAGTTAATGTTATGCAAGAGCTAAATTGGGATAAGTACACTAAATTAGGATTAACCGAGATAATTATAGGTCGTGAGGGGCAGCAGATTCGCAGAATAAAAGATTGGAGTAAGCGTAATGACCATCGCCATCACGCTATGGATGCTTTAACAGTGGCCTTCACCAAGCGTGGCTATATTCAATATCTTAATACACTCAGCCAGAAAGTGGGTAGAGACAAGATTGACCAAGGCACAAGAGCTATCAGCAACAATGATGGTTCTAATAATGTGTATGCACTAGAGAGCAACTATACTGAAGTTGTAAAAGGTAAGAGAAGATTCATTGCTCCAATAACTCCATTAGATAAATTTAGAGCTGACGCAAAATTGCACCTCGAAAATATTCTTGTATCAACTAAAGCAAAAAATAAAGTAGTAACAAAAAATATTAACTGTACCAAAGCAAAAGGAGGGGTAAATAAAAAGGTTGAACTAACTCCAAGGGGGCCATTACATAACGATACTGTATATGGTCGTATTATGCAGTATGAAACTAAAGAGGAGAAGGTAGGAGCATCATTCAATGAGGCCAAAATTGTTACTGTATCATCTAAACAATATCAAAAATTATTACTAGAGCGTTTGCACGCATTTGGTGGTGACGCAAAGAGTGCCTTCACTGGTAAAAATTCGCTAGAGAAGAGCCCTATCTATTTAAATGGCGATAGTGGCGACACTTTACCGCTAAAAGTAAAAATTACTATACTTAAGGAGCAATTCACTAAACGTAGAGAGATAGCTCCCGATTTAAGTGTAGATAAGGTAATTGATGCAAAGGTAAAAAGGATATTAGAACAACGACTAGCTGAATGTAATGGCGACAAGAAACAAGCATTTAGCAACATAGAAGAGAATCCGATATGGCTGAATAGAGATAAAGGAATTAAGATTAAGCGTGTAACTATAGCCGATGGCACTAAAGGTACTCCTATTCGCAGTAAGAGAGATAATAAAGGTGAGTTTATTTTAGACTCAAAAGGACGCAAACAGCCTAACGACTATGTGGCTCCTTCAAATAATCATCACGCTGCTATTTACCGAGATTCAACTGGAAAATTGCACGAAGATGTAGTGTCATTTTTAAAAGCCAGTGAGCGAGCAAGGGTTGGTTCACCAGTTGTAGATAGGGAGTACAATAAAAGCGAGGGCTGGGAACTGATATTTACAATGAAAAAGAACGAATACTTTGTGTTCCCTGAATATAAGAATATAATAGATGTTTTCGGAAATGAGACAAGAGAGATAATCTTTGACCCTAAGGAGATAAATCTACTAGATTCCGATAACTATGCTATTATTTCTCCTCATCTTTATAGAGTACAAATAATTGCAAAGAAAGATTATACTTTTAGACACCATTTAGAAACGACTGTTGATGCTAACAAAGAACTAAGTGGAGAGGCATATAAGCGTATTACTTCATTA
>CAYJHM010000001.1:0-44034 GCA_964369935.1 uncultured Rikenellaceae bacterium | reverse complement strand
ATGAGGCAGTATCTCAAGACACTATTCATGACATTTTTATGAATATTTGGAGCGACAAAAAACTCTCGTATGACTCTATTCAACAACTAAAAGCTTTTATATTTGTGTCAATTAAAAACAACTTTATAAATTCTATTCACCACAACAAGATAAAGAATAAGTTTGTTTTAATGCTACCAGACATAGAAGATGATGAAGAATATGACTATGATTTCGAGCTATTACGAAGTGAAATATATTCTCAAATAGATAAAGCACTAGACAAATTACCTCCAGAGTGTTCGAAGGTGATAAAGCTATATATTGAAGGACTAAAACCGAATGAGATTGCCGAACAACTAAACAAAAGCGTACAAACTGTTTACAACATGAAACAGATTGCAATTTCAACTATTAAAAAGAGTATCAAGGTAAAATCTATATTATACCTCATCATTACCACCATATAAAACAAGACCGTTACAAAAAAGTATTTTGTAACGGCCTCGGATTTCGAATATACCTTTAAAAACAAGTGCCCAGAACAAGACTCGAACTTGCACACCGTAATCGGCACTACCCCCTCAAAGTAGCGTGTATACCAATTTCACCATCTGGGCTAATGAGAGTGCAAAATTAGTCTATTTTTTGTTATTATGCAAGATTTTTAATTAAAAGTTTTTAGATGAGATAATTTTTTTATAACTTTGTAACGTTTATATGTATGCAATATAATGATTTTTTGATTATGGATAATATTAAAATAATATTCCCTGATGGGTCTGTTCGTGAATACCATAAAGGTATTACTGGCTTGGAGATAGCAGAGAGTATATCTCCACGTTTAGCTAAAGAGGTATTGGCTATCTCTTTAGATGGTGAGGTGCTAGACGCACTTCGCCCAATTGAAAATAATGGTTCGATTAAGCTATTCAAATGGGATGATAGCGAGGGTAAAGATGCATTTTGGCACTCAACCTCTCACCTTTTAGCTGCAGCGCTAGAAGAGCTATACCCTGGCATTAAATTCGGAATCGGCCCAAGTATCGAAGTTGGGTTCTATTACGATGTTGATAGCCCAAAAACTATCACAGAGGCTGACCTGCCAATCATCGAGAAGAAGATGATGGAGTTAGCATCTAAGGGCGAGAAGTTTTGCAGGGTTGATATATCAAAAGAGGAGGCTATCCAGCGTTACACGGAAAAAGGTGATGAATATAAGTTAGAACTAATAGAAGGGCTTGAAGATGGCACTATCTCGTTCTACACAAATGGTAGTTTTACCGACCTTTGTCGTGGACCTCACATTCCCGACACAAAAATGATTAAGGCAGTAAAACTTACTTCGATAGCTGGTGCTTACTGGCGTGGTAACGAGAATAATAAAATGCTAACTCGTATTTACGGGGTATCATTTCCTAAGAAATCTCTACTAGACGAATATCTGGCAATGATTGAGGAGGCTAAAAAGCGTGACCACCGTAAGTTAGGCAAGGAGTTAGAGTTATTCCATTTCTCAAGAAGCGTAGGTCAAGGATTACCTTTATGGTTACCTAAGGGTGCTGCACTGCGCGAGAGGCTAGAAAATTTCCTTAAAAGCGTACAGAAGGTTCACGGATATGAGCAGGTTATCTCTCCGCATATCGGCATGAAAGATTTATATGTAACTTCTGGCCACTATGCTAAGTATGGAAAAGATTCATTCCAACCTATCCACACTCCAGATGAAGACGAGGAGTTCTTACTTAAGCCTATGAACTGTCCGCACCACTGCGAGATTTATAAGTGGAAGCCACGCTCGTATAAGGATTTACCTATCCGCTTAACCGAGTTTGGAACGGTGTATCGTTACGAGCAGAGTGGCGAGCTACATGGACTTACAAGGGTTCGTGGGTTTACTCAAGATGATGCTCATATTTTCTGTCGTCCCGATCAACTGAAAGATGAATTTAAGAAGGTAATTGATATTGTACTATATATATTTAAAACTCTTAGCTTTGATAATTTCACTGCTCAAATTTCGTTACGAGACAAGGATAATCAAGAGAAATATATCGGTACCGAAGAGAACTGGGACAAGGCAGAGAGTGCTATCATTGAAGCAACCGCTGAGAAAGGCTTAAATACCACTATCGAGTATGGCGAGGCTGCATTCTATGGACCAAAGCTTGACTTTATGGTTAAAGATGCCCTTGGCAGAAGATGGCAGCTAGGAACTATTCAGGTGGACTATAATCTTCCTGAGAGGTTCGATTTAACATATATCGGTTCTGACGATAAGTTGCACCGCCCAGTTATGATTCATAGGGCACCATTTGGTTCGATGGAGCGATTTGTGGCTGTTCTTCTTGAGCATACAGCAGGTAAGTTCCCGCTATGGCTAACCCCAGAGCAAGCAGTAATTTTACCAATCAGCGAGAAGTATAACGACTATGCACGAGAGTGCGCCATAAGATTAAATGCATCGAATATCAGGGCTATTGTAGACGACAGAAATGAGAAGATTGGTAAAAAGATACGTGATAACGAACTTAAACGTATTCCGTTTATGCTAATTGTGGGCGAAAATGAGGCTCAAAGTGGCACTATATCTGTTCGTCGTCAAGGTGATGGCGACAAAGGAGTTATGACACAATCAGAGTTTATCTCGTACGTTGAGGAGATAGTATCTGGTGAAATTCAAACTATTAAAGTAAATTAATTTATTTTTTTATACAAAAATATTTGGAGTTTCGCAAAGTTTATATACTTTTGCATTAAAATAGTGAGATGATATTAATATTAACTAAAATTAGGAGGACAAAGTTATAGCACTAATGAACAAAAGGGGTTTCCAAGCTCGTAGGGTACAGAAGGAGCCTCAACACAAGATTAACGACAAAATAACTGCACGCGAAGTGCGTTTAGTGAGTGATGATCCGAATGAATCGGGCGTAATTTCGATACGTGAAGCACTTAATTTAGCTGAAGAGCGAGGATTGGATTTGGTGGAGATTTCACCTAATGCCGCACCTCCTGTATGCCGAATAATCGATTATCAGAAATTCTTATATCAGCAAAAAAAGAGAGCTAAAGAGATTAAAGCTAAGAGTGTTAAGGTTGTTGTTAAGGAGATTAGGTTTGGTCCCAACACTGACGACCACGACTATAACTTCAAGTTGCGTCACGCTGAAAATTTCCTGAAAGATGGCGCAAAAGTAAAGGCTTATGTCTTTTTCTCTGGTCGTGAGATTGTATTTAAAGATCAGGGCGAGATACTACTTTTACGTTTTGCACAAGATCTTGCTGAATATGCAAAAGTAGAGCAGCTACCTAAGCTTGAGGGTAAACGTATGATATTAATGCTTGCTCCTAAGACTGTGAAAAAATAATTTAGTATTATTACAGTGCAATTCACTAAATCATGAATTTTCCGATTTGCAGCACACAAAAATAAATGCACATAAACATTACCCCTATTTTTGAGGAAATCCTCAAAAATAGGGGTAATGTTTTGCTTTGAACTCAGCCCTGATTACCCACATTTTTTCATAAGTGCGCTAGTTTTGGCACAATACTCTTGCGAGTAAGGGAATATGCAACAAATGACATGCTAATAAATCCTTAGGAAATGCCTTGATAGTTTTATATTATCAAGGCATTTTTTATGAAAATATTTATTAAACCTATAAAAAAACAAAAAAAATCGCATAAAAAGCATATAAACAACTCAAATTTATAATAAAACTCAAATATTTTTTTCAAAAAAAAACACACAAAAGAAATATCTCATTATTAGACAATTGGTTGAAAATTCAACAAGAAAATACCAGACATTTCACATTCAATTTTGAAGAAATTACCTAAAATATTTGGAAAATCTGTATTTTTTTAGTACTTTTGCAAAATGAAACTCGATTTTAACCAATTTTATTTATACAACAACTATGAGAAAAACTATGAAAGTTAAAATTTTCACAAGTTTAGCAGTAGCTGCGGCTATGCTAACCATTGGCTGTTCGAAGGTAATGCAGGAAGATGCAGGAATTCCTTCGCAAGGGAACGGGGGTGTTCTAGATGCAACAAACTCGTACATTATGACTATTAACGCTGGGCAAAGTAACAGCGATAAATCTACACGAGCAGGTATTGACTTTAGCGATACAGACGGCACGCCACACAATGTCTATTGGGAATCAACAGACATTATGGCAAGTATCCAAACAACTGGATCTAATTTTATTACGTCAGATTTTTCTATTACAGAAGATGGTTTCAACGCAACCAATGCAATATTTTCAGGAAATGTTTCGAATGATGCTAGCAAGATATATTTCGTATATCCAAGCAATATAGTAGATGCTACGAGCAACGAAATTACAATTCCTATTGGAATGCAAAACTATGATTTCACAAAAAAGAGCCATATGATGGTAACTATTAGTGATAATTATGATATCAGTGCAGGCAACTCTCCATCATCGATTGAAATGAGACATTTATTATCTTATCCGCGACTAAGAATAACAGCAAAAAGTGGCATTGAAGTTGGCGAAGAATTTAAGGTTAAAAGCATTGCAATTACCTCAACAAATGGCATTTCTTTTCAAAAAGTTTACAATTTCTCAGGAAATAGCGGCTCAGGTATAGATATAAGTGCCTCAGGCACAGAAAATGGTAGAATTTACATTGATTGTTTAAACTCGGAGTCGTTCACAAGAGACGGTGCAGCTGATGTTGCATTTTCTATGCTACCTCCAAGTAATACTACTTCAGAAGAGTACAATATTTTCGTTGAAATAGAGCGTGTTCACGACGGAAGAATATTATATGGCGAAATAACGAAAGTTATTGCGAATCCTGCAGAGACTTTTGCAAGAGGTAATGCAGCAGGTTTGCTATGCGATATTGACTTTAATAAAGTAACCGACACAGAAGGATTTTTACATATTAGTACCATCGACGAACTTAAGCAGATACGTTCTCACTTCAAACCTATAAACTATAAGTTAATAAAAGACATAATATTAGACGCCAATGAAGAGTGGACACCTATTGGCTCGAAAATGTATCCTTATATGGGCACAATAGAAGGTAATGGATATACAGTAAAAAACATCACTAGTCGCTCTACTGCTATCTACAGCAACGGATTATTTGGATATATTAAATCGTCAACTGTAAGAGATTTAGTAATAGAGAATCCATTGATTACATCAGGCTCACGTGTGGGGGCACTTGCAGGATATGGCGACGACATAACAATTGAAAACTGCTCGGTTATTGGCGATAGTAACAGTTGGATTGGACCTGGAGGTGTTATAGATAATTCAATTGGTGGAATACTTGGATGCGCTAATGGAGATTCGTATATTATCGGTTGTACTAATACTGTTACTATTAAGCGTATTGCGGGCAATGCTGGAGGAATATTGGGTAAATGCACCGACCCAGGAGCTTCGATTACAATTATCGGTTGCTATAATAGTGGAAATATAGATTGCGAGTTACTACTTATGCGACATGGTTTGGTAGGTTTAATTTCAACAGATGTTGCGGTTATAAATATGAACAATTCGTACTACCATTCTGATTGCGCACTAAAGGCAGAAGAGCTTCGTCAAGATGCTAATTTCATTAATGTAGGAAAGGTGCCATCTGTTATTGATGCAGCAACTGCCATAAGCAATATGAACAATGCAATATACGACTATAGTATAGCTAATTCAAAGGGTTGGTATAATACAACTACTCAGGAGTTATTGTTTGGATATTCAACACTAAACAATCTTCCTCAATTATCAACAGATGTAAATTTCGTAAAATAGTAAAATTATGCAAAAATACACCTCAAATCGAGGTAACTGAATTAGAGATAGAAGGCGCTATACTATTTGGTAGTGCTACAATAGAAGGGATACCAAATACTGACTGGCAATAACCAGACAATTAGTCGCCACTTAAAAAGGCGGTTAGAGTTTTTAAAGGACGACTAATTAATCATATAAAAGCCTCTGCAAATGTATTATAGAACATTTGTAGAGGCTTTTTATTTGTTATCATCAAACAAAATAAGTACTTGACATAAAAAAAGCAACCAATTATTCGTAATAATATATTATCATTCTGCTAAAAAATATTATCTTTGTAGTCGGATAAGAGATAAATACTCTGTTATTCATTTGTAAGTTAATAGCCAAAGATATGCATATAACAGTTATAGGATCGGGATATGTGGGGTTGGTGACAGGAGCCTGTTTTGCAGATGCAGGGGTTCGTGTTACCTGCGTTGATATTGATAGAGAAAAGGTTGATGCCCTAAATAAGGGTATCATTCCAATATACGAGCCAGGATTAGAAGAGATGGTAAAACGCAATATGCAGGTTGGTCGTCTTATTTTCACCACTCAGCTAGCAGATGCTATGGCTCTATCAGACATACTATTTATTGCTGTTGGCACACCACCCGATGAGGATGGCAGTGCCGACCTAAATCACGTACTAGCTGTTGCTCGTTCGATAGGCGAGAATATTGAGCGTGAAAGCCTTATTATAGTAAAGAGCACTGTACCTGTTGGCACTTCCGAGTTGGTTCGTAAGGAGATAGCAAATCAGCTATTAGTAAGGGGTGTTCAGATTCCGTTTGCAATGGCATCTAACCCCGAATTTTTAAAAGAGGGGGCGGCAATAAAAGATTTTTTACTGCCTGAGAGGGTTATAGTTGGGGTTGAATCTATCCAATCGCAAGCGATATTTCAAAGGTTATACAAGCCCTTTATGGTAAATAATCGAACCATTCATTTTATGGATATTCCATCGGCCGAGATGACTAAATATGCTGCTAATGCTATGCTAGCTACTCGTATTAGCTTTATGAACGATATAGCAAACTTGTGCGATATAGTTGGGGCAAATATTGATATGGTTCGTCGTGGTATAGGGTCAGATCCTCGCATAGGAGGACGATTCTTATACGCTGGGTGCGGCTATGGAGGCTCGTGTTTCCCAAAAGATGTTAAGGCCTTAGCTTTAACAGGGCGCAAAATGGGCTACCCTTTGGAGATTATCGAGGCGGTGGACAGAGTGAACGAGCGTCAAAAAGGGGTTCTATTCAATAAATTAATCGAAATATTTGAGAACAAAGAGTCGCTTACCAATTTAACTGTAACCGTGTGGGGTTTATCGTTTAAGCCCGAGACCGATGATATGCGTGACGCACCTTCGCTTACCCTTATTGGGCAACTTTTAGAGTGTGGTTGCAAAGTAAATGTGTACGACCCTGTGGCAATGAGCGAGTGTAGCAAGATTATTGGAGATAGCGTAAATTACTTCGACTCGAAATATGATGCGATAGAAAATGCTGATGCTCTTATTATTGTTACCGAATGGAAGGAGTTTCGTATTCCTGATTGGGAGCATATACGTTCTACTATGCGTGGTGCGGCAGTTATTGATGGTCGAAACATATACAATAAACAAGAACTTCAATCACTGGGTTTCATATATCGTGGGATAGGAGTAAATAGTAATAACTAGGCGATGAGAGAAATTATTAAATATATATTTATTGTAGCCCTACTACTTTTAAGCTATACACAAGTAATAGCTCAGACGGGCTATGGAACAAATGGAGAATTAGAGCACCTGTATAATCAACAAAACGAAGAGGGCAAGACAGATACTCTTGGTGGAAAGAAACCATTCAAGGAGCGTAAACCGCTAGAGTCATACCTTTTTGCCGATTCACTAAAAAAAGATAGGGCTTTTGCCTGGAATTACAACCCATACACCAATAGGGTTGTGCAGGTAGATGTAGATACCTTTCTCACCAATTTCAATAACGAATATTTCTTTTTAGGCAAAAAGAGAGGTATGGGTTCATTCTACCTTGGTAATCTTGGAGCGCCTACAACTTCGGTGGAGTATAGCCAAAGAGAGAGTGGCTACTCTTTAGCATTTCTTAACCCATACAAGGAGTACCTATATAATCCTAGTAATGTAATATTCTACAATAGTAAGGTTGCATACTCACAATTCTCATACTTCACATCGGGGCAGAGGGCACAAGCTGAAGAGATTTTCAACTTAACTCATTCGCAGAATATCTCACCATCAAGTAGTTTTAACATAACATATCGAAATAATCGTACACGTGGAATGTACGAAAATCAGCAGAGTATAAATAAAAACTTCTCGGCTGTATTTGCCCACACAGGCAAACGTTATACAACTCATTTTGGCTATGTGTTTAATAGTGGCGATATGCGTGAAAATGGTGGTGTGAGTGATCTATCTGAAATTCGTGACACTGTAATTAATCTCACAACAAATATCGGAATTAATCTACGTGATGCTAAAACACGATTTAAAGGTAATGGATTTTTTCATACTCAATCGTTAGCTATACCACTATCGCACGTATCTAGCGAGTATGATTCGTTACTTAACCTATTTCCCGAACCACTATCTAGCCTCGACAGCTTGAAATTAGCTCGCCGACGCCGAATAAGCAGCAGTGAGGTGGCAACAGGAGCTATGCTATTTATCGGAACAACTGTTAGTTACGATTCGTATCACAAAATTTATACCGACACCAATAGTGCTACCGAAGAGGGATACTACGACAATTGGTATATTAATCCAACAACTACCCGAGACTCGATACGTGAAACAAATTTTGATATGAAACTGTTTGCGCAGTTTCAACCCTTTAATAGTGATGGGTTACTTTCACTTATGGGAGGGGGGATAGGTTACGAAAATAGCGGATATTACTACTTCCTTCCCGACAACTACCTAACCGTTGCCGAAAAACAACAAAAAAAGAGTATGTATGTTTATGGTGATGCTAATGGACGCTGGAGACGATATGTTACTTGGAACGGTCATATCAAATACTACCCTATCGGTTATCGAACACAGGATTTAGAGGTGGGTGGCGATTTATCACTTATCGCTTACACAAAAAAAGGACGTTCTGTCACCCTGAAAGGAGATGTTAATTTTAAAACTCAATCCCCAACATTTTGGGAACAAGAGTTCTACTCGAACCACTTCCGTTGGAGTAACGATTTCAAAAACGAAGTAACAACCGATATAGATGTGTCTTTAAGTATTCCATCTATCAATTTCGAACTGGGGGCAACCCAAACTCTAGCTACAAATACAATCTATTATAACCATAACGCTCTACCTACTCAATATTCTGGTGCTTTGAGTGTTACCGAATTATACTTACAGAAAAATTTTGTATCTAACGGATTCCATTTGCGTCATAAGGTGCTACTACAAACTAGTTCCGACGAAATTGTTGCACCTGTCCCTGCGTTAGCTATCAATTTAGAGTATTTATATGAATTTACTGTTGTAAAAGATGTTCTAACAATGGAGGTTGGTGCCAACGGACGCTATAACACCGAATATTATGGCTATGGTTATAATCCAGCTGTTGGGCAGTTTTATAACCAGCGCAGTGTTAAGACTGGTGGCTACCCTACCGTTGATGTATTTGTAACAGGTAAATGGAAAAGATTACGATTCTTAGTTAAAGCACAAAATGCCAACTACGAACTATTTGGCGGACGTAACTATTTCGATATGGCATACTATCCGCACAATCGTTTTATGCTTAGGTATGGTATTTCGTGGAGTTTCTACGATTAATTTTATCTAATGTATGCAAACAAGAAGGGCAAAACATATATTAATATTAATAATCGTGCCGATAATGGTAGCATCTATTGTTATAGTTGCTAACTTTCCTGAAATGCGTTATAAGAATATTTACAATATTATCTCTTATATGCGTACTGATAGTATAGGCACAGAAAAAATACTAAGCGAGCTAACACTAGTAGGAGAGTCAACTATAGGTGCACCAACACTATACAACTTTAACAGCGACACCTTAGTTGTAGCAGTAGAGAAAGATGTACCAGGGTTATTTCTGTTTAGGCATCATTATCACGGCTATTTCGACAATATTCTCAAAGAGTATGCGCTAGCCCGTGGGAAGATACTTAAATATGAGAATCACAACTCGCGTAGCACAATCGAGGCTAGCCTACGCACCTCTGATATAGCTTTTGGCTTAATTATTAGCGACACTATCGCTATCGATAATATGGAGTGTTATCTTAGCTCGTCGCTTAAAGATAGCTGTAAATATATTGTGCTAGGTAACAAATTAAATACAAAACTTAATCGACTGCCCCTTAATGATGTGCTCGAATCAGCATCTGTAATTTTTCGTAGGGGAAGTTCAAGGATACCTGTAATTGGTGAGCACACTATTAAATACCTAAGAGATAGTACTCAAACACGATTCCTATCAACCGAAGAGTATATAGACCTAATTATAGGCCTTGCGTATGATTTTATTATTTGTAGAGAAGATGAGGCTTTTTTCTACATCTACAACTACGGTGATATAGTACGAACTCACAGTATTAATCATAGTGTGCACTCTGAGGCGGTATTCCATTGGCGTAACGCTCCTATATACAACGACTTCGAGGAGTGGTTAGCCGAATTCCGCACAACTGACACCTACAAAACCATTGAGAATAAATATGATAGGAATGCCTACAAATACGACTATATGGCTGATGGCTATCTTAACCCGATACGTGGCGTTTCGCATTACGACGACATATTTAAAGTAGAGGCTAAGAAGTGCAAATATAAGTGGCAATTTCTTGCCGCTATCGCCTCGGTAGAATCGAGGTTTAACCCTGTTCTTGTATCAAATAAAGGGGCTGTTGGTATGATGCAGATTATGCCTATAAATACTCGACATTTAGGGCTTGATAGCGAGGATTTAAAAAATCCTAACACTAATGTTAGCTGTGCTGTATTGGTACTTAACGATAATCTTCGAATGTTAAGGCTCACTGGCGACCCTAACTCGATAAATAATCTATCTATTCAACTTGCTACCTACAACGCTGGGTACGGTCACGTATCCGATGCTATGCGTCTAGCTCGCAGGTATAAAGAGAACGATAAAGATTGGGAGGTAATAAAAAAATACTTACGTAAAAAGAGAGAGTACGAATATTACAGCCAACGTAGCTATGTTAAGAGTGGCAGCCTCGACTCGAGAGGTGTAGAACACTATGTAGAGTTGGTAATTGAGAGATACTTAAACTATCTTGAAATGACCAAATCTCAATCAAAATAATAATTTTATTTATATTATGATATATCCATCAAATTTTGAAATTAAGATAGGTTTCGACCGTATCCGCACTCAGGTAGCAGCCTATTGTGTAACCTCGCTAGCGAAAGAGAAGCTATCAGGTATAAAATTTATGACCGATATTAGGCAAATGAGAGCAATGTTGGCTCAGACCAATGAGATGAAGAGCATTGTGATGCTAGAGAGTAATTTTGTTCACGATGGTTTTGTTGATACACTGCACTTTATAGGGAAAGCCTCGATTGAAGGGGCATATCTCCTACCAGAAGAGTTAGGGGCACTACGTAGCTCGCTCACTGCCCTTGACGGCATAGTTCGTTTCTTCAATAATAACGCAACTAAATACCCGACACTAGCTAGAGTTGTACAAAAGAGCGAAAATTTCCCTCAAATTATAACTAGCATTAACCGTATCATATCCTCACGTAATGAAGTAAAAGATAGTGCATCAAGTGAACTTGCCCAAATACGCATTCAAATTAATCAGAGCGAGCGTGAAGTATCGAAAAGACTTCAATCTATCCTGCGCAAAGCTATTAGCGATGGTATTGTTGAGGAGGATACACAAATATCTATTCGTGATGGGCGGGGTGTAATACCTGTACTCTCTTCGCATAAGCGAAAACTTAAAGGGTATATTCAAGACGAATCGGCAACTGGAAAAACATCGTATATCGAACCTACCGAAGTAATGGAGCTAAATAACCATATCAGGGAGCTTAAATATAGCGAAAAACACGAGATTGTGCGTATCTTAATGGCATTTACCGAAGAGATACGCCCATATAGCGAGCAATTAAAGAGTTCGGCTCATTTCCTTGCTGCTATCGATCTCATAAGAGCAAAAGCTCGTGTAGCCGTAGATATGTGTGCTGGCATGCCAATACTCTCTGAGGATAGAAATATCACTGTACGAGATGCACGTCACCCTCTACTTGAAAAGCACCTAAAAGCGGATAAGAAAGAGATTGTACCGCTTAACCTTAAACTCAACGAAGAGCAACGAATTTTAGTTATTTCGGGCCCAAATGCAGGGGGTAAATCAGTGTGTCTTAAAACTATGGGACTGCTTCAATATATGTTACAGATGGGATTACTGGTTCCGATGAATGAAAATTCGGAGATGACAACTTTTAATTCAATATTTATCGATATAGGAGATGAACAATCGATTGATAATGACCTAAGTACATACAGTTCGCATCTTGCAAACATGAAACATACACTGCGTAACTGCAACGATAAATCGCTAGTATTAATTGATGAGTTTGGCACAGGTACTGAACCAGCATTAGGTGGGGCAATAGCTGAGGTTGTTCTTAAACGTATCGAGTCTCGTGGTTCGTATGGTATAATAACTACACACTACTCAAATATCAAGTTCTATGCTGCTAACTCCGAGGGTGTTATAAATGGAGCTATGGCATTTGATGTGGCGAAAATCGAGCCGCTTTTCCGACTAGAGATGGGAAAACCAGGTAGCTCGTTCGCTTTCGAGATGGCACGTAAGATAGGTCTACCAGAGGATTTAATAAAAGAGGCAGAGGGTATGATGGGTGATAGTAGAGTTAATATCGAACGTCAGCTACGTCAGATAGCACGCGATAAGAGTTATTGGGAGACAAAAAGAGATAGTATTCGCAAGAGCGAGCGTAGATATCAAGATATTGAAAGCGAGTACGAGCAGATGCTTAGCGAGATAAAAGAGCAAAAATCGGATATTATAAATAAGGCACGAGCAGAAGCAAAGGCACTAATAAGTAAGGCTAACAGCGAAATCGAACGTACTATACGTGAAATTAAAGAGGCAGAAGCAGAGAAGAGTCGTACCCGTGATATTCGTGCAACTTTCGAGGGTGTAAAGCAAGAGATAGAGCAGTACGACATAGACCCCGACATAGAGCGTAAGATAGCTCAAATAAAAGAGCGAAAAGCGAGAAAAGAGCAACGTCGAGCACAAAAAGAGTCATCGAACACAATAAAGAAGGGCGAGTCAATCGTTTCAAAAATATCGCATAAAGAGCCTGCGATTGGAGATAGTGTAAAAATGGCTGGACAAGCGGTGATAGGTAAAATTTTAGAGATAAATCGTAAAAAGGCGAGTGTAGCATTTGGAAATATAACTACTACGGTCGAACTATCTCGTTTAGAGGTGGTATCTGACAAAGAACACCGATTACAAAAGAGGCAGCAGAGCAGTTTCGCTTCGGGGGCACTATACACTAGTCCTATGGTTGATAGCATAAAGCAACATAACTTTGATGTGAACGAAAAAAGACTAAATTTTAAGAGTGACATAGATTTACGAGGTGCACGTGTAGATGAGGCATTAGATAGAGTACGTGAGCTAGTAGACAATGCTTACATGTTAGGTATTAACGAATTACGAATACTGCATGGCAAAGGTACTGGCACACTTAAAGAGGAGATTCGTAAATATTTGCGCACTCAACCAACCGTGATATCAGCAAATGATGCACACGTTGAACTAGGTGGTGCAGGGATTACAGTTGTAACATTAAATAATTAAAAAAGTATAAGTATGAGGAGATTAATTTTAGCATTTATCGCTATGATTCCATTAGTTTCATTTGCGCAAAACGGAGGAGATAATAACTCTTCGTTCGAGGTATCAATAACTAGAGATACTCTAGTTACACCAGACATTTTCAAATTATCGATTATGATAGTTGATAATAAAGGGGTTGGAAAACAGGGCATAACAAAGGCGGAGAATGATATATTAATTCCTACACTTAAACGTGCAGGTATCGACATAAAAAAAGACCTAGTAATATCGAACATCTATGGAAGTTACTATCAAAGAGGTAAAGATATGATGTGTAAGCGATACACACTAACTATCCGCAAAGCAAAAGAGGTTAATAGAATAGTAGATATATTAAGAGAGAAAGAGCTTGTTGTATCACTTAGTAGTACCGAGGTAAGTAATCATAACGAGATAGCTCAATTAATGCGTAAAAGAGCTCTAATAGAGGCAAAGAGCGAGGCTAACGCTACACTTTCAGCATTAAGATACAAGGCTGGCGATCTTAAAAAGGTGAGCGTACATATTTCAAATAATCATCTTCGCTACGGCAAAGAGTTTATGGTAACGGGTGCTTCTGCCGATAGCAAGAACCAATCACAGATAGACACATTCGTTAAGCAGTCAATATCAGCTAATCTAGTAGCTACCTTTGAAATAATAAAGTAGGCCAATACACAATATAAAAATAGAGCAACCATCAGGTTGCTCTATTTTTATATTGTGTATTGCTACTTAGCGTAACTGATAGACCTTGTTTCACGGATAACGGTGATTTTTACCTGTCCTGGATAGGTCATCTCCTCTTGAATTCGGCGAGCTACATCAAATGATAATGCCTCTGCCTCGGCATCGGTAATCTTCTCGCTACCAACAATAACACGTAGCTCTCTACCAGCCTGAATAGCATAGGTTTTCTGAACCCCTGGATACGACTGAGCAATATCTTCCATCTCTTTAAGACGTTTAATATACGACTCTACAACCTCACGTCGTGCCCCAGGACGTGCTCCTGATATAGCATCACACACCTGAACAAGTGGCGATAGAAGTGACGTCATCTCTATCTCGTCGTGGTGAGCTCCGATAGCATTAACCACATCAGCCTTCTCTTTGAACTTCTCAGCTAGCTTCATACCTAATATAGCGTGTGGTAATTCTGGCTCATCGTCAGACACTTTACCTATATCGTGTAGTAAACCCGCCCTACGAGCTAACTTAGCATTTAAACCTAGCTCGGATGCCATTATACCGCAAAGGTTAGCCACCTCACGCGAGTGCTGAAGTAGATTCTGCCCATAAGATGAACGATACTTCATTTTACCTACTAAACGAATCAGCTCTGGGTGCAACCCGTGTACTCCTAAATCGATAGTTGTGCGCTTACCTATCTCAATAATCTCCTCTTCAATCTGCTTCTGTACCTTAGATACAACCTCCTCGATACGTGCAGGGTGAATACGACCATCAGTAACTAATTGATGAAGTGCTAAACGAGCAATCTCACGACGTACTGGATCGAAAGCTGATAAGATAATTGCCTCTGGTGTATCATCAACAATAATTTCAACACCTGTAGCAGCCTCTAAAGCACGAATATTACGCCCCTCACGACCAATGATTCGCCCTTTAACCTCGTCGCTATCGATATTGAATACTGTTACCGAATTTTCGATGGCTGTCTCGGTTGCTACCCTCTGAATTGTTTGAACCACAATACGTTTAGCCTCCTTGTTAGCTGTCATTTTAGCATCTTCGATAATCTCATTAACATACCCCATTGCTTGGGTTGTAGCCTCTGATTTCATCTGCTCGATAAGGATATTTTTTGCCTCCTCCTCACTCATACCGCCAATTTGAACTAAAAGAGCATTCTGCTCCTCTATCTTCTTGCCATAATCCTCTATACGTCTTGCAAGAGTAGACTCTTGATTAGCTAACTTGCTTTTAACACTCTCTAGCTCGCGTTGCGCCTTAGCTATCTCGTCGCCTTTTTGTGCTAGATGCGACTCTTTTTGCTTAATTTTGTTCTCTGTTTGAGATAGACGAGAATTTCTCTCGTTTATCATCTTTTCGTGCTCTGCCTTAAGCTGTATAAACTTCTCTTTGGCCTGCAATATTTTCTCTTTTTTAATAAGCTCACCATCACCCTCGGCCTCTTTAAGTATTGAGGCGCGTTGATTCTTAGTTGCTTTATTTAGAATAAAATATGCTAATAGAGAAGTGGCAATAGCCGATACTGCTGAAGCAGCTACAATCCACATTACTTCCATCGTAAAATTAAAATTTTTAATCTAATAATTATTAATATAGTGTGACGCCCTAAACTAAAGAGAGCCACGTTAATACTCTGATTATGATATATACAAAAATCCCACACTGATTCTCATTGTTTGTCGAAAACCCTGATACATACAAGGTAGAGCCGCTAGGAAATCGCAAACGTCCAATGTCCCTTAAAAGAGAACCACAAAAGTGGTTAAGGCCTGCTTTTGATAACTTAAGCACAACTCAAAGTGTTAAATTTTGTGAGTTTCGCAAAAATGACTGAAAACCAATGCGGGAAAGATTTACTGCCAAATATGTTGGTGCAAACATTACAAAACGGGATATAACCACTTTGTAATATCTCACACCTGTGAACGTTAATATATATCATCGTCTGAGAACTCTGTCTCAAACATTGTAAGATGATTATCAAGAAGCACCTCTAACTTCGATAATTCGGATGCTACTATCGAACCACTATCCTCAATCTCATCTTGGACAACCATAGCAGCAAATTTAAGTGCTGTTCGCCTAAGTGGATCGAATGGATCGTCTGCTATCCATCTCTGCTTATACTCAAAAAGAGTGCCATTAATCCTCTTGGCAGCCTCCCTGATAATCTGCTCAGTTGCCTCACTCTCGCCACTTAAACCAAAGCCCGGCAAGTCTAGCTCTTGATGTTTACCATCAACCATTACCTTTATTTTTAACGTACGGTCAGCCATCATTTTAAAGATATATTTGTTTATGGTTTACTCTTTAAACTATCTATACAGTCGTCAATCTCCCGCAATATTCTATCAATTTGACGTTTAGCCTTAGCCTTATCGCCATCTTGAACGACAAACGAAGTGTAGATATTTTTTACCTTCTCCTCCCTCTTGTAACGCTTAACTTCTTCCATTAAACGCACTTTGTCTTTCATCAATCTATCCCTCTCGTTGAGTAGCCGCTTATTTTCACGCTTAAGCCTCACGTTTAAATCCATTACTTTACTGATTAGACGTGATACCCTGTTTAATATTGCTACACTACCCTCCATAGGTACAAAGTTAGTAATTATTTTTATAATTACAAAATTACATCACCTATAATCTCAAAATTATCGGCCTCTGTTATATTTACACGGTAAAATTCGCCAATTGTAAGCAATTGTTCGTCGCTATACACTATAACCTCGTTATCAACCTCTGGAGAATCAGATTCCATACGCCCTACAAAGTAATCATCCTCGCATCTATCGATTAGTACCCTCTGACAACTACCAACCAGCTGCGCATTACTATAATAAGATTTATCTTGCTGAATAGCCATAAGTTCCTCTACCCTATGCTGTTTCACTTCGTACGGAACATTATCCTCTAACTCGGCTGCGGCAGTGCCCTCCTCTTCAGAGTAGGCAAATACCCCTAACCTATCTATATCAACACGTTTAACAAACTCTACTAGCTCATTAAACTCCTCGTCGGTCTCTCCAGGGTAACCCACAATCATAGTTGTACGAATAACAATAGATGGAATCTCCTTGCGTAATGTAGCGATTAATTCTTCACACTCTTTACCATTAGTTCCACGCTTCATCGAACGTAAAATTCTATCATTAACGTGCTGAAGTGGAATGTCGAGATATTTACATATCTTATCATTACGCTTCATTACATCAATTACCTCCATCGGGAAAGAAGTAGGATAAGCGTAATGCAAGCGTATCCACTCAACACCATCTATAACACAAAGAGCCTCTAATAGCTGCGCTAGGCGACGCTCGCCGTATAACTCTTTCCCATAATAGGTCAAATCTTGTGCTATTAAAATAATCTCTTTTACACCCTTAGTGGCAAGAATCTCAACCTCTCGCACTATCTCCTCTAGCTTACGAGAACGGTGCTTTCCCCTAATTAGAGGAATAGCACAATAACTACAACCCCAGTTGCAGCCCTCTGATATTTTAACATACGCATAGTGATTAGCTGTTGTATTGGCACGTTCAACAATTAAATCATCGTTAAACTCGCCCCCAAAATAGCTAACTATCTCGGGTAGCTGTTCTGCTCCGAAATAGGCATCAACATTAGGCATTTCGGCTAACAATTCGTTTGGGTAACGTTGTGATAGACAACCAAAAACCACCACCTTAGATGCCCTACCACATTGCTTGAGTGATAGTACCTCTAATATAACATTCACCGACTCCTCTTTGGCATCGCCTATAAACCCACAGGTATTGATAATTACTATACCCTCATAAATGTTATCAGGATTATGCTCTACAGTGTAACCAGTAGCCTCTAACTGCGTTATAAGAACCTCGCTATCAACAGTATTTTTTGAACAGCCAAGGGTGATTATACTTATTTTTTCCATTATATCAATCTACTCGTTATCACCAAATAGTGCCGCAACAAATTTCTCTCTTTCAAATATCTGAAGATCATTAATCCCCTCTCCTACTCCGATATATCGAACGGGGATACGAAATTCGTCTGAGATACCTATAACTACTCCACCTTTAGCCGTTCCATCTAATTTGGTTATCGACATAGCTGTAACATCGGTAGCCTCGGTAAAATGACGAGCCTGCTCAATAGCATTCTGCCCCGTTGAACCATCTAACACTAACATAACTTCGTGTGGAGCATCAGGTATAACTTTATTCATAACACTCTTAATCTTTGATAACTCGTTCATAAGATTAATTTTGTTGTGTAACCTACCTGCTGTATCAATAATTGCAACATCGGCATCCATTGCAACAGCCGATTTTAGTGTATCAAATGCAACCGACGCAGGATCTGATCCCATATTCTGCTTAATAATCTTAACATCAGCACGCTCGGCCCATACAGCTAACTGCTCGATAGCGGCAGCCCTGAATGTATCAGCTGCACCTAGAACAACACTCTTACCCGCCTGCTTTAGCTGAGCAGCTATTTTACCAATAGTGGTAGTTTTACCTACACCATTAACCCCCACTACCATAAGGACGAAGGGCATACCATTGCGTTTTTCGAAATCGAAACCTAACTCTTCCGAACTATTATCGCCTTTAACGAGAAGTGCCTGCACCTCTTCGCGGAGAATACGATTAAGTTCGTCGGTTCCTACATATTTATCTCGTGCTACACGCTCTTCAATTCGCTTGATAATACGCAGGGTTGTATCAACCCCCACATCAGAGGTGATAAGCACCTCCTCAAGATCATCCAACACCTCGTCATCAACCTTCGAACGTCCAGCTACTACCCTAGATAATTTCGAAAATATCGAGTTTTTACTCTTCTGTAATCCTTTATCTAGCGCCTCTTTTTCTTTCTGTGTATCCTCCGAACTTTTATTCTTTTTGAAAATATCAAAAAATCCCATATACTTAAATTTATTTTACTTCGTCAAACTCGACATACTCGCCTACATTATCTTTAATGCGGCGTTCGTAGGCTTTTCCACTAACATTTATCTGCCCCTCGGGACGCCCATTCGATTGGCGTTGATTAGTTCCCGAACTACCAGAACCTCCATACGTACTATAAGCACCACCTCCAGAGTTAGAGTTAAATCCACCAAATCCTCGTTGTTGAAACTCGCTCACTTTACGAGCCAACCAAAAACGAAGAGCAAACTTTAAAACCTTACCTAGAATATAAAAACCTACTATTATAAAAAATAATACTGCTAAAAAATCCATCATTATACATTAATTTATTACACCTAAAACACATACTATAACGTATATTACTCAATTTTTAGTATATAGGTGATTGTTCCAACCTGAATAAACGATGCCTCGTCATTAACATTAAAGCGGGTCTGTTTTGCCGCTTTAACAACCGCTGCAATCACACTACTTGAAGTGATAGTTGAATGCTTAGGAATGTAAGTAGCATTTGTAACCTCACCCTTGCGATTAACTTGAATCTCCATCACTATCTTACCATCAACCCTCTCGCTGTATATTGGTTTAACCAAATCGCCCATCAGAGTACGTCCATCAAGCGAGAAATTACTGCCTGTACCTCCATCGCCAGGGTTAGTTGTTTCACCATCTGGCGAGCCGCTCTTTCCTGAACGTTCTTTGGTTGCACCGTGCGACTGAGTCTTATCGGTTGTTGCCTCACGACTACCCGTAGGTCTTTTATATAGGGCACCTCTATTAACCGCCACCTCTGTTGGATCGGGTTTAATTACAGGTTGCTCTTTAGGTGTCTCGGCTGTCTGCGCCGCTTCAATTACCGCCTCAGTTGAGTTATCATCGGGCGCTGCAATAGGTTCAATTTTCTCTTCTGGGGTAGGTATATTTTTCTTACGAGTAACCTCCGTAGTGACAACCTTACCCTCGCCAGGCGAGCTATTACCGAAACTAATAAGCACCCCACTAGAGGGCTCTAACTGCTTATATTCATCTTTTGCACCAAAACGCACAAAATAGATTAATAGCACCATCATAGCAATATAACCAAATACCGCTAGCGATGCTACCACCTTATCAGACCGCTCAGTAAGCGAATAACTATTTTGTGGATTATATTCCATTGCTAATTAATTAGTTGTCATCATAAAGAGTGCTAACTTATTATTTTTTGCTATATTCATAATCTTAGCTAGCTCATCTACCGATACACGCTTATCAATGCTAAGCATAACCATCGGATTCTCGTCCCCTTTTGTTGCATCTATCAAACTCTGTTCTACCTTTTCGAAAGATATCTCTTCGCCCTCGATAAAGTATTTAAGGTCGTGAGTTACAGCCATTGTAACAGATGCTTTCTCGCTCACTTTATTACCACTTTTAGGGAGTAAAATATCTAGTGCCGAAGTGTTAATGAGAGTTGTGAGCACCAAAAAGAATATAAGCAAAAGAAACATCATATCGGTCATAGCCGATGATCCAAACGATGTCTCTACCTTTGAACTTCTCTTGATTGCCATACTACTCTACTGGTTGATTTAATATATCCATAAATGCTATCGAGTTTGCCTCCATTTGGAATATCTGCTTCTCGATACGTTGAACAAGGAAATTATATCCGAAATAGGCAGGGATACCAACAATAAGACCTGCTACTGTTGTAACCATTGCAGTGTACATACCACCCGAAAGCAGAGCAATATCAATTGTGCTACCTGCTGCGCTCATCTCCATAAACACATTAACAAGACCTAAAACAGTACCCAAGAAACCTATCATTGGAGCTCCACCAGCAATTGTTGCAAGGAACGGAAGATGTTGCTCTAATTTCGACACTTCTAGATTCGCTGTATTCTCGATAGATGATTGAATTTCGCTCATCGGACGACCAAGATGCTCGATACCCTTCTCAATCATACGAGCAATAGGATTATCTGTTGCTCTACATAGCTGAAGAGCCACATTAATCTTATTTTCGTACATCAAGCTCTTAATCTTGTTCATAAAATCAACATCTATTGCTGAGGCACGTTTAATAACCCTAAATCTCTCAACAAAAATAAAGATTGAGATACCGAATAGTATCAATAGTGGAATCATTAGCCATCCACCAGCCATAATCATCTCGCCCAGCCCTATGCTCTTTGCCGAGGCAGTTGCCACATCTGTTGGCACCTGAAGTAGTGTAAACATAAATTATTATTTTTTTATTAAATTCTTACTCTTGAACTACAAAATTAGTTAAAAAAATTGATTTATAATATTTTCAACGAAAAAAACTTAATTTATCTCCGTTTAAGCTTGTTTTTATCGATATGAGTACTAATATTTAGAATAATTCCTACGGCTATCGACATAGATACTATAGCTGATCCCCCGTGACTCATAAACGGAAGAACCAAACCCGTAACTGGAACAATTCCCACATTTACCAACATATGAACAGCAGCTTGAAAAACTAAAAAGAATGCTAGACCTACGCAAGCAAGAGCCTCGAAACGGTTATCGTGCGCTCTAGCTATCCTCACCGCCCTATGAAATATCCACACATAGAATAGGCACATAATTATAGCAACGAAAATACCTAGTTCCTCTATCATGAAGGCGAAAATAAAGTCCGACTCGCTACGTGGCAGAGTTGTGCGCTGTAACGACCCCCCAATACCTCGAGGCACTATTCCTCTTGCAATAGCTATCATAGCCATATCGCTTTGATGATCTTCAGCACCCGTAAAGTGATTTACTAAACGATTAAACCACGTAGTAGAACGGCCTAATAATCCTACCCAGCTAGCAATAAGTAACAGAAAAGTTCCTATGCCGCCAATCGTAATTGCTGGAAGCACGATTACACGAGCACGTACTCCCCCCATTAACAACATTGCCATACCTATCACAAATACAAGCACAGCAGTAGATAGATTCGAGTCCACAATCATAATAAATGATAGCATTATAACACCTAACATCGGTAGGCTATACTTATACCAAATATAAAACTCCTCCTCAGCCTGCTCTTGTATCTCCTGATATGCCTCGGCACTTATATTTTTTTGCCCAAAGAACCTGAAACTTATATATCGCATAGGGATAAGTGTAACCTTTGGAAGATAAAGCCTATAACGTGTAAGTTGGCTGGCCAACATAAGAATCATAGCAATCTTCAAAAAATCCGAAGGCTGTATAGGACCTAAAGTACGTGTAGCACTATTAATATTCTCCCCTACCCCTAAGTTTGTTAAAAGCATTAAGCCTATACACAGCCAAAACCCCCACTTAATATAATCAAAAAACTTAGTTATGTTTATGTTATGAACAATCAGTATAACTAGTAATCCTAATCCAACATCGCGCAAGCGCCTCATAAGGAAATAGAGAGGTTTGCCCTCATAATCAACATCAACATGTACCAACGATGCAGTAGAGGATACAATAACAGCAACAGATAGAGCCATAAGAATAGCTACGGCTGCCCACACAAAACCATCACCTTGAAACAGGCGATACACTACCTTATGAACAGATAAACTACTATTCGAGTCATCTTTTGGAGCTATATTATCTGGAATATCTTCACGGTTATCTACCATAACACAATCATTTATAAAGTTTATCTTTTACTCCCTGCTTAAATTGCTTACCTCTATCTTCGTAGTTAGCAAACAAGTCGAAACTTGCTGCGGCGGGCGAGAGAAGTACCGTATCGCCACGCTCTGCCACTTTACCTACCGCTTCAAACATATCGTTTAGGTTATGTGTATCGTATATATCTTGTACAACACCTGTAAATGCCTCTACTATTTTACGGTTATCAACACCCATACACACAATGGCTTTAACCCGATTAGCGGCTAACTCTAAAAGTGGAGTGTAGTCGTTACCCTTATCTTGACCTCCTACAATCCATATTGTAGGTGTTTGCATACTATCTAGGGCATACCAAGTTGAATCTACATTTGTTGCCTTCGAATCGTTAATATACACTACCCCGTCAATAGTATCAACCAGCTCCATACGGTGCTCTACACCACAAAACGAAGTAACACTCTTAATAATTGAAGCACAATCAACCCCCACTCGCATAGCAATCAACACACTATCCATAATATTGGCGTAGTTATGTAACCCTTTAAGTTTTAGGCTAGCTGTAGGAATATGCACCTCCTTGTCTGAGACTCTGCACACAATCACCGATTTATCGTCAGACAGATAAGCACAATCATCACCCTCTAAGTTATTGTTATTTATCTTTACCACAGTTGAACCAACCGTATTTGATTCTAAAAATTGAGAGGTAACCCTATCGTTTGCTGTTGTAATCAACCAATGATTATTAGTTTGATTTGCTGCTACCCTAAATTTACTCTTAGTGTATAACTCCATATCGTAATTATACCTATCAAGATGATCAGGTGTAATATTTGTAATAACTGCTATATCAGAACGAAAATCATAACAGCCATCTAACTGAAAACTACTCAACTCCAACACATACCAATCAACATCGCTGTTCAATACACGTTGAGCAAAACTATCCCCAATATTCCCTGCAAGAGCAACATTTACACCCCCCTCGCATAATATTTTATGAGTAAGGGTTGCAGTTGTGGTCTTACCATTAGAACCAGTGATGGATATAATTTTAGCCTTGCTATAAGGGTATGCAAACTCTATCTCCGATACAACCCTAATCGAACGGCTACAAATTGCTTTAATAACCTCGGCACTATCAGGAATACCTGGACTCTTTACCACCAACTCAGCTTCAAGAATCGTATCTAATGAGTGCTGACCCTCCTCGAAAGGGATATCGGCATCTATCAGTTGCTTACGATAATTATCCGCTAAGTGCCCTTTATCACTCAAAAATACACTAAAACCCTTATTTTTAGCTAAGAGAGCTGTACCTACACCACTCTCTCCACCTCCTAGAATAACTAATCTCTTTTGCATAAACTAAAGCATTATCACTGCAAAGGCAGCAAAAATTAACTGAATAATACAAAAACGCATAACTATCTTCATCTCTGAAAAACCTAATTTCTGGTAGTGATGATGTAAAGGCGCCATTAAAAAGACCCTCCGACCCTCGCCAAAACGTTTTTTAGTATATTTAAAATAGAATACCTGAATAAGCACAGATAACGATTCAATAAAAAATATTGCACACAAGATTGGTAACAGCAACTCTTTACGGATAAGCAGAGCGAACACCGCTATAACTCCCCCGATAGTTAAACTACCCGTATCGCCCATAAATATTTGCGCAGGAAAACAGTTGTACCATATAAAACCTATCAGCGCACCCACAAAAGCAGTTCCGAAAATTACTAGCTCACCACTGCCTGGTATAAACATTATATTTAGATAATCCGAATAGATAGCGTTACCCGAAAGGTAGGCAAAAATTATCAGAATAGTTGTCACAATAGCCGAAGTACCTGCTGCAAGCCCATCGAGCCCGTCGGTGAGGTTCGCACCATTAGATACAGCTGCAATAACTAGAGTGGCAATTATCACATATAGTATCCATCCTCCACGCTCTTGATTATCACCTCGTATTGGTAATATTTTCTTGTAATCAATTACATTATCTTTAACAAAAGGGAGCGTTGTAAGTGTAGCTTTCACATCGCTAGCCTTCTGAATACTCTGACCATGAGTAGCTGTATTAGGAACTGTTTCACGCACCACAATATCCTGATGCGACCACATAGTTACCCCTATTATCAAACCGAGAATCATTTGCCCAAGCAATTTATACTTTCCGCTAAGACCCTCTTTGCGTTTTTTGAATACTTTAATGTAGTCGTCGGTAAAACCAATTATAGCTATCCATATAGTAGCCACCAGCATTAAAATAATATAGATGTTTTGCAAATTGGCGAACAGCAAAACTGGGACTAAAAACGATAGAATAATTATCAATCCACCCATAGTGGGGGTATTGCGTTTCTCCATCTGCCCCTCTAAGCCCAAATTGCGTATATCTTCGCCTATCTGCCTTGCTCTTAATGCCTTAATTATTCTAGCACCAAACACAACAGCAATAATGAGCGAAAGAATAACCGATAAAACGGCCCTTATAGAGATATTGCCAAAACTTCTAAGTAGCTCTATATCGAACCTTTCGGCTAAAAATTCAAATAAATGGTAAATCATATATATTATATATTAAAAATATTTTTTATCTGCTCTTTATCACTAAAATGATACTTAACCCCATTAATCTCTTGATAGGTTTCGTGCCCCTTACCTGCTACAAGAACAATATCGCCACTATTGGCACTCATTATCGCCATTTTTATAGCTTGTGCCCTATCGCTAATAACAATATACTTAGTTGTTAGCTCGTGATTATCTTTCACCCCCCCAACCATATCGTTAAGAATAGAGTCAGGCGACTCGGTACGAGGATTATCGGAAGTTAATATTGTTAAATCAGAACCTAAAACAGCTATACGAGCCATCTGTGGCCTCTTTGTGCGATCTCTGTCTCCACCGCAGCCAACTACCGTTATTAAACGTTGTTGTGCTCCTTTTATCTCGCCTACGGTTGATATAATATTATCTAGCGCATCGGGTGTATGGGCATAATCCACAATTGCCGTAACACCATTAGTAGAGGTAAGATAATCGAAACGCCCCTCTACGGTTGAGAGCGCAGATAATGCGCACAGTAACTCTTCGGTATCAACCTCTAATTGCTTTGCAACAGCATATACAGCAACCATATTATAGGCATTAAATCGGCCTATCAACCTACTCCACACCTCCATCGAATTTATATCTAATAGAGTACCCTCAAATAGCTGCTCTAAAACTGTACACTTATAGTCGGCAAACGAACGAAGCCCAAACGAATATATCGAAGCACCACAATTTTGAACCATCACACTTCCATTCTTATCGTCGGAATTATACAGTGCAAAAGCACCCTTTTTAAGATTATCAAACAGACACTTTTTTGCCTTTATATAATTCGCAAAAGTTTGATGATAATCTAAGTGATCGTGTGTTATATTGGTAAATAGTGCACCATCAAAATCAACGCCCCACACCCTATCTTGAACCACACTATGCGAGCTCACCTCCATAAAACAGTAGTCACAACCCTCGTCTCGCATCTGTGCAAATAGTGCATTAAGGGTAAGAACATCGGGAGTGGTGTGAGTAGACTGTATCTCCCTATCAGCCACCATATAACGTACAGTAGATATAAGCCCTACCTTGTACCCCAACATAGTAAACAAATTATATAGAAGTGTTGCTACGGTGGTCTTCCCATTTGTACCTGTAACCCCTATAACCTTAAAACTTTCTGATGGCTTGCCATAAAATAGGCTTGCGGCAATAGCTAACGCCCTTGTGCTACTCTCAACTACAATATAACACACTTTTTGAGCACAAACAGTGGGTAGTTGCTCGCAAACAATAGCAATAGCACCCTGTTCGACAGCCTTTTCAATAAAGTTATGACCGTCGATTTGTGTTCCATTGAGTGCAACAAACAGAGAGCCGCATTTCACCATTCGCGAATCAAATGCGATAGAAAATATCTCCATATCTGTGCGATTAACAACCTCGATAGGCGATAAGGACTCTAATATTTGGTTTAGTTTTATCATCTACAACAATTTTATCTCTCTTCTTGTTTGGATAGTATATTAATAACCTGCTCAACCGACATAGAGTTCTCTACTCGATACTCTCCACTAACCGAACGTTGAAGAGATGTTAAGTAACCACCGCTGTTAAGCATAAGGCCTAAATCACGTGCGATAGAGCGCACATAAGTACCCTTCGAACATCGCATACGAATAGTTACATACGGTAACGAGAAATCTAATAACTCCATCTCGTAAATGGTGATACGATTACGACGTAACTCCACCTCTTCGCCCTTTCTTGCATACTCATAAGCACGTACTCCGTTAACTAATTTAGCCGAGAATAGTGGCGGAATCTGCTCCTGCTCGCCTAAAAATTGATTTAGAACCCCTAGAACAGCCTCTTCTGTAATATGTTCAAACGGGTAGCGTTCACTAATCGGGTGCTCCATATCATAACTGACTGTTGTAGCACCTAATTCGATTGTTGTGATATACTCTTTAGCCTCTGCTTGAAGCATCTCTGCCTGCTTGGTAGCACGCCCAACGCACACTAACAAAACACCCGTAGCGAGAGGGTCGAGAGTACCAGCATGTCCAATCTTAATTTTAGGATAGCCCAACTTCCGCAGTGCCCCTTTAATTTTGCGTACCACATCGGCTGAACTCCACTCGTAAGGTTTATCTACTGGAATAACCAATCCAGATGGAAAATCGTAACTATTATCAAACATTATTCGCTTCGTTTCATTATACCGTAAATCATCCCTCCAAGCCCTGCTAACACGAATATAACCGATAGGGTTATACGGCGAAAACTAAATAGCTCTTCGGCATTATACTCGTTGGGATTATCGCTTGCTCCACCTGTCATTAGGGCAAACCCTATAATCACCAAGGCTAGGCTAACAAGCATATATTTATAATTCTTAATGCCTAATGGCATCTTATTTTTATTATCACTCATATCTAAGAAATTTATATATTAATATATGTGTAATTGATCATCACGAAGTCGCATATACCTATTTACCGCCCTAATTGTTGATGAGAGACAAACTAGTAACCCCACAATAAATAGAGTTATTGGTATAAACATTAGTAATTGATAATTTTCGAACACCAACTCGATTTCGGGCAGCGAACGCTTTAGCCCTACAACCATAACTGTCAACATAAGTGTGGCAAAAAAAGTTGAAACAAAAGCCTGTAAAATCGCTTTACTAACAAATGGCCTACGAATAAATCCTCGTGTTGCACCAATAAGCAACATACTCTTTATTAAGAACCTTTTCGAGAAAATTGCCATTCGAATAGTGTTATTTATCATTATTACCGAGATAAACATAAGAGCCAACATAAATACCGCTAGCACAAGTTTAAAATTATTAAGGTTGGTTGTAACACTCTCCATTAACGACTCGCTAAAAAGTATCTCATCAACCATCTTATCGCCCTTTAAGGCTGCCCTAATCTTTGCAGCACCCTCTTTAGGTTCGATACTCTTCTTGATATACAAATTAACCGACGAAGGGAGAGGGTTAGTTCCCAATTTAACCTCTAAATCCTCGCCTATGAATGTATTGAACTCGCGTGCTGCATCTTCGGCAGTGACATACTCACTCCGCGAGATAACATCACTCTCTTTTGCCTTTTGCGTAATAGACTCAGCATCTTTACTATCAGCCTTACTGTCAAGAATAACTACCACCCTTACATTATCGGTTATTGTAGATGATACCTTAGCACTATTCACCCCAAGATAGAGAAGTGCACCAATAACAAAAAGCACAAGTGTAACACTAACCGTAGAGAGCGTATATGCTGAACGACGTTTCGTTGTTAATGAATCTGCCATAACCTAATTTTTACATCTATTATTTAGAATAAATCCACCTACTAGCATAAGCAGTAACATAAGCGACGAGACAACAGATACCGTACGAATAGCCGCTATATGAGGAGGCTTAAATTCGAATACTATAGTGTGCTCGCCAGCAGGGACAACCAGAGCATTAAGAATATAGTTAGCCCTAAGGTATGGAACCTCTTTGCCATCAATATATGCTTTCCACCCCTTAGGATAGTACATTTCAGAGAAGACAATTAATCGATTATCGTTTAATTTACTCTTATATACAAGCCTATTAGCTTTATAACTAGTATGAGTTATTTCATCGTTAATACTCTTATCTAGCACTGCACTAGATAACATATCTTCGAACTCTGAGGCAACAATAGCGGTTGTTGATAGATCAACCTCGCCAATAGCCTCTATCTCACGATTAGGCGAATCAACCACCTCTACACTGCTAGCTATCCAAGCATTACCAAATGCTGCGTGGTTTGTGTGTAGTTCAGGTACTTTATCCCTATTTGGCACAATAAAGTATTTGGCATTAAGCATATTATATACCGAGTTATCCATCTTAGATAGGTATCTATCAATAATATCTTGATACCTTCTAGGTTTAGCAGCAAAATAGCCACCTATCGAACGGTGATAAAGCGAAGTTGTAGCATCGTTAAAGGTTGAAACAGACAGATTAGCAACCCTGTAATTGATATCTTTATCTTTAAGAATCTCTCTATCAATATTAGTCATAGGAGTATCATCAGCATCGCCCTTTGATGCCTCAAACATATCGTAATTTACATGCCTAACAGCTATTGGAATCATATCAAGCGAAACTAAAATTACCATACCCGATATTACTACCCACTCCTTTATACGTCCACCTATCCACGCCCATAGTAGAATATAAGTTAAGAAAACGAACACAAAAGAGCGAACAGCATCAGCCCTAAGCATCGAGCCTCGCTCTGCCTCCATTGCCGATATAACATCCTGAGGTAGACCCATCTGAGCATCCGTAGGCGAAGAGAATGATAACAGACTACCACCTAAAACTAGGAATAACAGCGCTACGCCGCCAACAATATATAGGGTACGTGTTAATGCCTTCTTAAGTTGCTCTTTATCTATCTCCGAGTTAAACACCTTATTTAGGGCGAGCATAGCCATCAGAGGCACAGTTAATTCAACTACAACAAGTATCATCGATACGGTACGGAACTTATCGTATAGAGGGAAATAGTTGATAAATAGATCTGTTAAAGGCATGAAATTTTTACCCCAAGCCAACAGTAAAGATAATGATGTGGCACCCACTATCCACCACAGATTTACACCCTTTATGATAAACAAACCTAATACAAATAGGAATATCATCACTGCGCCAATATATACAGGACCAGAGGTCATTGGTTGAGGCCCCCAGTATCCTGGCAGCTGAGATGCGATTCTCTCGGCCTCGCCTTTAGATACATATTTCGAAAGCGAGTGTGCAACATCACCATCATTGGCAAATCCTCCGTTACTTTTACCTCCAGTTAAGTTTGGTATAAACATATTAAAACTCTCCATTTTACCGTAACTCCACGAAGTGATATAATCTTTATCAAGCCCCGAACTTTGAGGTATTCCATCTTGAGTGGTTAATATTTGTTTGCCCCTAGTTGAATCTTCCGAATAACTTTGAGTGTAATATAGGTATAACGAGTTTGCCCCAATAGCAAAAAATGAAGTTACAAGCAGAGCAGCCGAACATTTAAAAAAATGTTTAAGTGTTTGTTGCTTATATGCTTGAATTGCATAGGCAATCACCATTATTAACATCGCTATAACAAAGTAGTAAGCAATCTGAGGGTGAACAGCGGAGATAAGCAGCAGCGCAAAAACCCCGAATAGCGGTGCTCCAATCCAAAACGAACGACGATAAGTGTAAAATAGCGCACCTACCATAGGAGCAACATAGCACAAGGCCACTAGCTTCATTATGTGCCCTGCTTCGTATATAACAACAAAATAGGTTGAGAAGGCATAAGCTATTGCCCCCCCTATTGCAATCCAAGGATTAACCCCAAAGAGTAAAAGCATAAAAAAGAACCCTGCCATCAATACAAAGTAGTATGAAGCTGGTTCGCCTATAAAAAAGAGCCCTTTCCCTGTGCTTTTAATTATGTCGAATGTCTTTTCGTTATGGATAGCATACGAGGGCATACCCCCAAACATATTGGCAACCCAATAGGGATGCTCGCCGTACTCCTCTTGATGATCAATAACTGGCTGAGTCATTCCCTTGGCGTGCACGTTGTCAAATTTACGAATATCCTTGCCCGCATATTGAGGAGCAAAATATATCATTGGTATCACTATAAAAAGCAGTAACGCAACAATATATGGGTAGAACTTTTTTAATTTATCCATAACATTTACACAAAATTATCGTCAAAAAATATCCTACAAATATAGTGATAATATTTCAGTTGCACAATAGCACAACAATAAAAGAGCTTCAAATCTCAGAATATCATAACCTCCACACCCAATTATCACCATCCGAGAGCTCTGAACTAAACTGATAACCGTTCCACTCAAACTTTTTAAGCTCCTCATGATTGGTTATTCCGCCCTCCATCATATAGCGAATCATCTCGCCTCGTGCCATCTTGGTATATATCACAACTTGACGAAGTTTGCCACCTTTCTCCTCCAAAAATTTAATGTCGATTACCCTGACGCTTTTTTTTACCTTACTCCAATTAAACGCACTCTGCTCCTCTTTCGAGGCTAAGTAAATCAACACACCACCAGCCTGATTTACATCATCTATCAAGGTATCTGTTTGAATATTTCGCCAATACTTATCTATTCGTTCGTCACTCCCTGCTAGACGCACAAAACCCTCCATTCTATATGGTTTAATGTTATCTAAGGGGCGTAAAAGTCCATATAACAGCGAACTGATACGCAGATGTTTTTGAAGATAGTTGCGATGTTTTACACTAAGAGGAGAATTGCCCTTAAAATGCTTATAAACAACCCCGTCATAGCTATCAACAGCAGCTATGAAGTTGGAATCTTCATCGTAAAAATTATCGAATCGCCCACATAGTTCTGCGGCCATTTGCGCGCTAATTTTAAATATTTCTTGAATCTCGGCAGAGGAATAACTAACCATCTGCGAAACGATATGGTTTGTTTGTTCAATAAAGCGAGGTTCGCTAACGCCTTTTGTATTACCTTTACCACCCGCTCTCATAGTTTTAGCTGGAGAAATTAATGCTATCATATTTTATTTATTTAACAATACAAAGATATAACTTAAATAGCAAAAATCCTACACCTGGACATATATGTAAGCAAAAAAAAAATCACCTCCACTTACCGTGAAGGTGATAAATTATGATTTTTTTTAAAAAGCTTATTTAGAGATAAGCTCTACACTTCGTTTAATGAAATTAGTTAAACCTTCGCCTTTAAGCATTCCGTTAGATAGGAGAGCTAGGTCGATTAACTGGCCAACCATACTATTTTTTGCTCCCGCCTCACGTAGTAGCTCGTTACGTTCTTGTTTCGAGTTATTAATCTTATTTGATAACTCGTCGCGCATTGTTCGCTCGGTATCATCTAACTGCTCCTCACTCTTATCTTTGATTACCTCGTTAAGCGACTCTTGCTGCGTGGTTAAACCCTCGATTTTGGTATTTAGGCTCTTTAATTTATCGCCCACCTCCTGTTCGGTACTATTTAAAATATCTACCACAATTGGATGATTACCATTAATTGCTACACTATAACTAGCAGGCATCTCGCCATAGAACGAATATGGTGAATTACTTCCACCAACTGCTGCCATATCACGCATACGACGCATAAATTCGTTTTGAGTAATTGCAATCGGAGCATCGTTTTCGCTCATCGGAGCAAACGAAACTGAATAGTGAACCTTATCATTAATTGGCAATGCACTCTCGAAAACAGGACGAAGAGTCTCTTGCTGCTCGCTTGATAACATAATACTCATCTCCTGCTCTTTTTGGATTAAGTTCTCTACCACATCCGAATCCACACGAACAAATTTAATATTTTCGTGTTTATGCTCAACCCAACTAATAAAATGTGTCTCTAGCGGCGAAGTAAGAAGTAGCACATCATATCCCTTAGATTTAGCCCCCTCAACATACGAGTGCTGCGCCTCTTGGTCGTTGCTATATAAGAATATAATATTATTATTCTTGTCTGTCTGTTGTTCTTTCACACTATCAGTATACTCTGAAATAGTAAAATATTTACCACTCTCGTTCATTAGTAGAACAAAACCCTCTGCCCTATCAGCAAACTTCTCTTCGGATACTACACCATACTGCACAAATATCTTCATATCATTCCACTTAGACTCGAAATTCTCACGCTCCTCGTCGAACAGTTGTTGAAGCCTATCAGCCACCTTTTTTGTTATGTGACTAGATATCTTACGTACATTAGGATCACCCTGAAGATAACTACGCGACACATTAAGAGGAATATCTGGCGAATCAATCACACCATGCAGAAGAGTTAAAAACTCGGGTACTATCCCCTCAACCGAATCGGTAACAAACACCTGATTAGAGTATAGCTGAATCTTATTTCGTTGATACTCGAAATTACTCTTCACCTTAGGGAAATACAAAATACCTGTTAAGTTAAAAGGATAATCAACATTCAGATGAATATGAAATAGCGGCTCTTCGCTCATTGGGTAGAGCTTACTATAAAACTCCTTATACTCACCCTCCTCTATCTCCGAAGGCTGACGGCTCCATAATGGGTTAGTATCATTAACAACAAAATCTTTATCGGTATCAACGTAGCCCCCATCTTTCCACTCCTGCTCTTTACCAAAGATAATTGGTACGGGTAAGAATCTACAATATCTCTCTAATAGAGTGCGTACTCTCTCTTTCGAAGCAAACTCGGTACTCTCGCTATCCAAATATAGAGTAATCTTGGTACCCCTATCATTTAGCTCTACCTCTTGCAGTGTGTACTCAGGCGAACCGTCGCAACTCCACTTCACACCCTTAGCACCCTCACGGTAAGATAGAGTCTCTATCTCTACATTACTAGCCACCATAAACGACGAGTAAAAACCTAGCCCGAAGTGACCAATAATAGCATTTTGATCTTTGTATTTATTTAAAAACTCTTCGGCACCTGAAAAAGCTATCTGGTTGATATACTTCTCTACCTCCTCGGCGCTCATACCTATACCCCTATCTGTGATTGTAAGCGTATTATTTTCGGGATTAACCGCTACCTTAATAGATAAATCACCCAATTCGCCCTTTGCCTCACCTATCGATGCTAAGGTTTTTAACTTCTGTGTTGCATCAACTGCATTCGACACTAACTCACGAATAAATATATCGTGTTCTGAATATAAAAATTTCTTAATAATCGGAAAAATATTCTCCGTTGTTACTCCAATTTTACCTTTAGTTTGCATAAATATTAAAAAGTTTTAGTAAATTTATTAAAAAGCTTATGAGGGGTAAAAACAAATAATATGCCACCTCAACTAATATGACAAAATGGCAGTTATCTCAACTATTTTGACATAAAAAAAGGGAATTACCCCCTTTTTAAAATAAATTTTACATTAAAATTTGCTGATATAAACTCTCGAGCTGTGCGGTTAGTTTTTTAGGATTAAAATTCTCCTCAATATATTTACGCCCCTCTCTAGCAAGCTCTTTAAGCAACTGACTATCTTCCATACTTCGCTCCATTGCCTGCCTAATCGAACCTATATCGTTAGGCTCGACATAAATAGCACCATCGCCTGCCGCCTCGGGCAGTGAACTGATATTTGAAGTTATTACAGCAGTACCACATAGCAACGATTCGGCAACGGGTAACCCAAACCCCTCGTAAAATGATGGGTAAACCAACACTAACGCCTGCGTATAAAATGCTTGCAACTCTCGTGACTCTCTTATATCGTTAAAGAACAGTACCGAATCGGTTAATGATGCCCTCTTAATAAAATTATCAATCTCCGATTTATAACTACCATTGCCACCCCCAACAACAACCAATTTAGGACGGTTATCACTTTTAATCTCACTATATGCCTTAACCACACCTAAAAGATTTTTGCGAGAATTTATACTCCCTACATATAAAAAGTAAGAACCCTCTACACCTCGCTTTTGAACAATGGACTTAGCCTCGCCACACTCCATCGGTGTATAATAGACAGGATTAAGTGCCTGATAGATGGTATGAATTTTAGAGCTATCAACAAAAGGGAAAAATCGCAAAATATCCCTCTTAGTACTTTCAGAGATTGCAATTATAGCATCAGCATAGCGCAACGAGTGGCTATACTTTTTTCTATATATTGCACGCTCTACAAACGAATACATATCTGGATAAGTGCGGTAGCACACATCGTGAATAGTAACCACATATTTAGTTTGCCCCCTCTTTTTACCTTTTATTGGCATAGGTAAATCGTGCGATAGCCCATGGTAAATATCTATTTTTTGTGCTGCTATATCCTTAATGATACCCCATTGACGCCACAAATTTTTTAATCGTTTACACTTGGGAGTAACAACCGACAGGTGCTTATTATTAATAAAAGGTTCGGTAACACTGCACCTATTTATTTTAGGTGTAAAAAGAGTATAACTATTGTTAGGGTAATCACTACTTACATCTCCGATAAGCGTTCGTGAGTAGTTACCCAGACCCGAAAAATTATTAAACGCCCTCTTAGCGTCAAATCCTATCCTCATAATAATATAATTAATGTTTATGATGTTTCCATCTATTATGCGACCACATCCATAGAGATGGGTTTTCTACAATCAACTTCTCAAGATAATTTTTATACATGCGTGTCAAATCGTTATTATCTATTTCCGACACCCCATCATATAACTCAACGAAACGCCCCACATAATGGTGCCTTTTAGGTTTTGTTACCTCGAAAAAATAGAGCGGCATATTATACTTACGTGATATTTGTTCCATCCCACCAAAAAATTTGGTATCTTGATTTAAGAAGGTCATCCATTCGCCCCTATCAAAAGAAGGAGGGGTCTGATCGGCTATCAATGCTAAAATTAACCTTTCGTCTTTAAGCTCGACCAATCTGCGACCTACCCTATTCATAGTAACTGGTTCAGCCCCGAACCTGCAACGTAACTTAAGAAAAAAACGCTCTGCCCACTCTGATTTTAGTTTATGATAAACAGGCAATAAATGAGCCGAAGTAACTGAGGCGTATATTGTAGGCCACTCCCAGTTACCATAGTGCGCCATAGCCATAACTACCGACCCTGTCAAAGTATCTGCCTCAAAATCGTAACTCTCCTCGAAACGCATCAGCCTATTTAGCCTCTTACGTCCAACTCCAGCAAGGGCAATAATCTCTACTAACTGCTCGGATAGGTGTGTATAGTAGCCACGTTCAATTTGCAGTAACTCTTTAGGTGTTTTATCAGGGAACGATAATTTCAGATTCTTACGAGTCATCTTAACTCTATACTTTAACATATTATATATGATTAAACGCACGAATCGAGCAATGATAGTCCAACAAAAGAGAGGCAACTTACCAATTACCCAACTAAATGCCCACACCATCTGACACATTATAATATTATGTAGCCTTTTAAAATTCATCCCATTTAACGCCAAATGCGCATAAAGCCTTGCGGCGATTAAACTATTTCTTATCCAAAACTCAGGTTATTATTACAACCCCTATCTGTGTGCAAAGATAATATTTTTTAGAGAAAGATTATCTTTTTTATCGTTAAATTAGCCATATTCAAAAAAAATTACTAATTTTATGCAGTTTTTATCGAAACATATATATGAGGCGTAATATATTTAAAAGGTTATCTTTTAAGAACAAAATGCTATTTATAGCGTTTAGTGCTGTGGTGTGCCTTGTGGCTATATATATATCGGATAGGCTAGCACGAGAGCTTGAGCGAAAAGAGAAACATTTAGTTAGCCTTTGGAGTAGTGCACTAAACAAAACTAGCAGCTCGCCTATGCGTGATTATCGTGGCGATTTAGAACAGCTAATTGAAGAGGTGCTAGTGGGTAGCGACGATATACCAAGGATTGTTACCGACAAAAAACTTGATACCATTGGTACTGTTAATGTACCCGAGAGGATTCTATCTAACCCTATAAGGCTAAATAGAACCATTAAAAATATGGCAAATAAGAATAGCCCTATCGAGGTTAAGTTATATAATGGTATGTACATTGATCATCGCTATATCTTCTATGGCAGCTCCTCGACAACTATATTGTTACGATTTTTCCCTATTGTATCGTTAGTTATAATACTGGTTTTTGTGCTATTTTCGTACATCACATTCGACTCTACTCGGACGGATGAACAGAATAAGGTGTGGATTGGTATGGCAAAAGAGACAGCGCACCAGCTAGGTACACCAACCTCGTCACTGCTTGGCTGGATAGAGTATCTTCGTTCGCAAGAGGTTGACACTATGGCTGTCGATGAGATGAGCAAAGATATTGATAGGCTGTTAACAGTGGTAGATAGATTTTCGAAAATTGGCTCTGAAAGTTCTCTAACACCTCAAAACATTATTACCATAGTATCTAATACGGTGAATTACTTTAACTCTAGGCTTCCTAAAAAGGTGACTATGACGTTAAAGATACCTGCCGAACAAGAGCTTCTTGCTAACTCTAATCAGGTACTTTACGGTTGGGTTATCGAGAATCTATTACGTAATTCTATCGATGCACTATCAGGCGAGGGTAACATATCAATTAAGGTGTACCAAGAAAAAAACTGGATTATTACCGACGTAACAGATACAGGAAAGGGGATTGCCCCTGCAAATATAGAGAAAATTTTCAAACCTGGTTTTACAACTAAATCGAGAGGTTGGGGATTAGGCTTATCGTTATGTGCACGTATTATTAACAACTATCACAAAGGGCGAATTTTTGTTGCCGCGAGCGAGCCTAATAAAGGGACAACCATAAGGGTAATGATTCATATATTAGGAGCTGAGGAGGGGTTATATAGCAGGATACGCTACCGAATAAGCAGAACACTTAAACGTAGTTAATATGATTTTCAAGATTTTGTTGATAATGGCTGTGATTATGCAGTTATCTTCGATAGTGATAGCACTAAAGATGGCACGCAAAACTAAATTCAATTCGGCGTGGATACTATCTGTTGTTGCTATGCTGCTGCTCTCGAGCCACCTGGTAATCGAGTTTATTAAGATTATTAACACCAATAAAATCGAACTGCTGGATTATCACATCTGGAGCACCCTAATAATATCTATCTCATTATCTGTAGGCATATTCTATATGGAGAAGGTTATTTGGCATATCGATGCTATTGTGCGTTATCGCAAAATATACGACAAGAAGTTATTATCATCAATGATTCAAGCCGAAGAGGGTGAACGTCAGCGTATAGCCAAAGATCTTCATGATGGGCTTGGCCCGCTATTATCATCGGCTAAAATGTCTATTTCGTATATATCTAAAGATGATATATCGCCCGACACACGCAAAGATATGCTTACTAGAATAGGCTCGGCAATAGACGAATCTATCGGTTCTATCCGTGAAATCTCGAATAATCTATCTCCCTCAACGCTTACAAATTTTGGGTTAGTACGTTCGATAGCACTTTTTGTTAACAGATTACCTCTCCCCCCTGGCATAGAGATAAATTTTAAGTCGAATATCAAGCAACAACGGTTCGATCATAGCACCGAGATGTTACTATATCGTATATGCTCGGAATTGATTAATAATGCCCTTAAACACTCGGGAGCTAGTGTTGTAAATATACTTTTAAACCTTAACCCCAGCTCTATCACCCTCAATTATATCGATAACGGACGAGGGTTTGATTTAAATGTTGTCTCGCAAAGGGCAGATAAGGGGATAGGGTTATCAAATATCGAATCAAGGGTAACTCTTCTTGACGGGACACTAAAGATTGATAGCAACACAGAAAGTGGAACAAGTATAATAATTGAAATTCCAAATAAATAGTATATTATGAGCAAAATTAGAGTAGTACTCGCCGATGATCATGCTCTATTTAGAGATGGTCTTAAAATGATTCTAAGCGATAATCAGAGTATTGATGTGGTAGGCGAAGCGGCCAACGGTAGAGAGTTAATCGACCTATTGGCGCACACGTCTGCTGATGTTATATTACTAGATATATCTATGCCTTTGATGGATGGAATAGAGGCCGCAAAAATTATAGCCGAAACCTCTCCTAATAGCCATATTATCACTCTATCAATGTTCGGCGAAGATGATTACTATTTTAAAATGGTATCGTTAGGGGTAAAAGGGTTCTTGCTAAAAAATTCATCTATCGACGAGGTCATAAATGCGATTACAGCTGTATACGAGGGTGGCTCATACTTCTCGAACGAGCTACTGTTATCGCTTGTTGGTAGCCTTCAATATAATCAAACAGCTACAACAACACTAGAAGAGGAGTATCTATCTGAGCGCGAAAAAGAGATACTCTTTCAAATATGCAAAGGGTTAAATAATCAAGAGATAGGCGATAAGCTATTCATCTCAAAGCGAACTGTTGATAAACACCGAGCGAATATCCTTCAAAAAACCGCTTGTAAGAACACGGCAAATCTTGTGGTTTACGCTATTAAGAACGGTCTTGTTGAGATTTAATGAGAGGGGCAGTATCAATCATAAAAGAATGGGTAATAGGATGTTTTGATGCACTATTCCCCCACTGTTGTGTTGCTTGTGGTGTTCGGTTAGATTGCCGAAACGAATATCTATGCCAAAACTGCCTTAGTTCGCTCCCTATAACCAACCACTGGTTTATGTGGAGCAACCAACTATCTATACAACTTCAGCCATTAGCTAAATTTTCTGCGGCTATTGCCTTAATTCCATACACAAAAAGCAATAAGTACTACAATATATTCCATTTCTTTAAATTTCGTAACCAGAAAATGTTAGCATACCACATAGGCAGGCTATTTGCTATGTATATCGAACACTCACCGCTGATAGATGGAATAGAGGCCCTTGTGCCACTTCCCCTACACCCTAAACGGTTACAATGGCGTGGATATAATCAATCGGAGTATATTGCTAGAGGTATCGCCTCGGTTCTAAATGTAGAGGTGATAACCGATGCTGTTATACGTACAAAAAATAATAAAAGTCAAGCCTCCACAAAGAGCCCTGCCATACGCAGAGAGAATTTAAAAGATAGTTTCAAGGTTATCTCCAAGGCTGCACTTAAGGGCAAAAAAGTGGCTTTAGTTGATGATATCATTACAACAGGAGCAACAATCTCTAGCTGTGCGGGCGAGATATGTAAAAGTGTAAAGAATATCGAGTTAATAGCACTTTGTATTGGCTATACCGAACCAAAAAAAATAATTAGATAATAATAGTATAAAATATGTAGCAATTAAAAAAATATTTGTATATTTGCAGGGCTTTATTCTAACAGATAGGGCATTATAGATAATTGCTTGACAGTTAAAACAATAATAAATTTAGTAATATGAGTTTTGATAAATTTGAAGGTCGCCATATTGGGCCGACCGCAAGTGAGAAAGCAGAAATGCTCTCAAAAATTGGTGTAGGGTCACTTGAAGAGCTTATTAATCAAGTAATCCCAGAGAATATCCGCTTAAAAGAGCCTCTAAAGATGGCCGAAGAGGGTATGAGTGAGTATGAGTATATTAACCACATTAAGGCTATAGCTGCTAAAAATAAGCCGTTCCGTACATTCATTGGAATGGGTTACTATCCTACTGCTCCGTTAGCTGTTGTTATGCGTAACATTTTTGAGAATCCTATATGGTACACCTCATACACTCCTTATCAAGCAGAGATTTCACAAGGTCGTTTAGAGGCACTTCTAAACTTCCAAACAATGGTAACCTCGCTAACAGGTCTACCTATCTCTAACTGTTCGCTTCTTGATGAGGGAACTGCTGCTGCCGAGGCTATGATTATGATGTATAACTCACGTTCTCGTGCTGCGGTAAAAGAGGGTCGTTGTGTTATGTTTGTTGATGAAAACATATTTCCTCAAACATTGGACGTAATTCTTACTCGTATCGATACACTTGAAATAGAGCTTATCATTGGCGATTATAAAGAGTACGAATTTGAGGGTAACGAGTTCGGGGCAATCCTTCAATACCCTGCTGCGAATGGTGCAATTTGCGATTACACCGAGTTTACTGCGAAAGCACACGCTGCTGGCGCAATGGTAACTGCTGCTGCTGATATGATGTCGCTAGCTTTACTAAAGTCGCCTGCCGAGTGGGGAGCTGATATAACTGTTGGTTCAACCCAAAGATATGGTATCCCTATGGGTTATGGTGGTCCTAGTGCTGCATTCCTTGCTGCCAAGGATGACTTTAAGCGTATGATGCCAGGACGTATTATTGGTGTATCGGTTGATAGATTAGGTAATCCTGCTCTACGTATGAGCCTACAAACGCGCGAGCAACACATCAAACGTGAAAAAGCAACATCAAATATTTGTACTGCTCAGGCTCTAATGGCTACTATGGCAGGTATGTTTGCTGTTTATCACGGTAAAGAGGGAATTATGCGTATTGCTAACCATATCCACTCGCACACTGTTGCATTAGGTGAGGCTCTAAAGGCTCTTGGCTATAATTTAACTAATAGCTGTTTCTTCGATACTCTTGATATCCAGACAGATTCAAACGCTATTCGTACTATTGCCGAGCGTAACGAAATAAACCTATTCTACCCTAACGATAACAGGGTTCGTTTATCAATGGATGAGGTTATAACAGTAGCCGAATTAAATAAGATAATCGCTATCTTCGCTGAGGCAGCCTCAAAGGAGACTATCACAATTAGCGAGGTAGCTGAAGTTATCGGATTCTGCCCATCAATGTTACGTCAATCTCCTCTATTCGAAGAGGCTATCTTCAACAAGTACCACTGCGAAGAGGATATGATGCGTTACATCAAAAAGTTAGCTGACAGGGATATCTCTCTAGCAGACAGTATGATTTCATTAGGTTCGTGTACAATGAAACTAAACTCAGCAGTATCAATGATGCCTCTATCTTGGAGCGAATTTGGAAATGTTCACCCATTTGTACCTAGAGAGCAGGCAATCGGATACCACGAGATGATGGATGAACTAAACAACGATCTTGCAGTTATTACTGGTTTTGCTGCTGTATCTAATCAGCCAAACTCGGGTGCTGCGGGCGAGTATGCAGGTGTAATGGTTATTCGCGGATACCAACAACACATTGGCGAAGGGCATCGTAATATTGTTCTAATACCTACCTCGGCTCACGGAACGAATCCTGCTACTGCTGTGATGGCTGGATTAAAGATTGTTCTTGTTAATTGCGACGATAAAGGTAATATCGATGTAGAAGACTTTATAGCTAAAGCAGAGGCACACAAAGATAACCTATCGTGCGCAATGATTACATATCCATCAACTCACGGTGTGTTCGAAGCACGTATCCGCGAGATTGTTGATGCTGTTCACGATAATGGCGGTCAGGTATATATGGACGGAGCAAATATGAATGCACAAGTTGGACTTACCAATCCAGGATTCATTGGTGCTGATGTTTGTCACCTTAACCTACATAAGACATTTGCTATGCCTCACGGTGGTGGTGGTCCTGGTGTTGGTACTATCGGTGTGGCAGAACATCTTGTTCCATTCCTACCATCTCACCCAATAGTTGAAACTGGTGGCGAGCTTGGTATAACGGCTGTATCATCATCTCCTTGGGGAAGTGCTATGATTCTACCTATCACTTACGCTTACATTAAGCTACTAGGATATAAAGGTTTAGCAGAGGCTACACGTGTGGCTATATTAAACGCTAACTATATGGTAGCGGCTATCGAAGGCGAATATGGTATAGTTTACACTGGAGAAACTGGACGTGTAGGTCACGAAATGATTGTTGATTGTCGTGATTTCAAGCGTATATATGGAGTTGAGACAGGTGATATTGCTCGTCGTTTAATGGATTACGGATTCCACGCTCCTACCCTATCATTCCCTGTTCACGAGACCCTTATGGTTGAGCCAACAGAGAGCGAGAGTAAAGCTGAACTAGACAGATTTATCGAGGCACTTATCCAAATTAAGCGCGAGTGCGAGGAGATTGTATCGGGCGCAGCAGATGCTGAGGATAATGTAGTTAAGATGGCTCCTCATACAGCTTACGAGATGGCATCAGATGAGTGGTCGCACAGCTACTCACGCCAAAAGGCTGCTTACCCACTTGTGTGGATTAAAGAGCATAAGTTCTGGCCTTATGTAACAAAAATAGATAATGGTTACGGCGATCGTAACTTAGTATGTACTTGTGCTCCTATCGAGAGTTACAGATAGGTTGAGTATTAATAAAACAATGGTTGTATTCAACTAAAAATAAATTATAAACGTATGAAAATTCAAAGCAATTCGTATGTGTCGTTAGCATACAAATTAACAGTAGATGGAAATGTTATCGAGGATGTTAAGGCAGACTCACCACTAGAGTTCATATTCGGAGTGGGTATGCTACTTCCTAAGTTCGAGGATAGCGTAAAAGATAAAGAGGTAGGAGAGAAATTTGCTTTCACACTAGCTCCTGAGGAGGGTTATGGAGAGTTCACAGCTGATGCAGTTGTCGATCTTCCAAAAAACATCTTCGAGGTAGAGGGTGTATTCGATACCGAGCGTATAGTAGTAGGTGGAATGGTTCCTATGATGGATAACCAAGGCAACCAAATGTACGGAAAGGTTGTTGAGATAGCTGAGGAGTTTGTTAAGATGGACTTCAACCACCCAATGGCTGGCCAGACCCTTAATTTCGAGGGTGAGGTAGTAGGTGTACGCGAGTCTACCGAGGCTGATATGGCTAAATTTATGCCTGCTGCTGGTGGTTGCGGCTGTGGTGACAGTTGTGGCGAGGGCTGTAGCGAGGGTTGTGGCGATGACCAAAATGGTTGCGGTTGCTAATTGGCTGTCAATATAAAAAATGGGCTGTTCGATTTACTCGAACAGCCTTTTTTTGCCTTATGTGGTATGATTATTGAGAATAACTTAAGCTAATAAATATTATTGTCCGGGGAAATTGCGGATCGGATTTATGCACGCCATAGCTACCCTAA